>NZ_JBFAOU010000043.1:0-51131 GCF_040675365.1 Catellatospora sp. NPDC049609
TATTGGTGCGATCGACAAACATCACTGACGGTCCGGGCCAGCCGCGGCCCGGCACTCCGGTCGTCGAACGCATGGCGGGGGTAGGCCCGGCACCCCGGCACCTCCGCAGTCTCCGCGGGCCGCGCCGGCCAGATCTTGGAAAGTTGATGTCGCCAGAGCAACCACAACTTTCCAAGATCTACCGGAGCGCGCCGGCCTGCCCTCGTGCCGGCGCAGCAGGTATCCGCGCTGCTCCAGCTTCGGGTCGCGCCAGCCCAGGTAGGTCAGCGCGGGCCAGTCCCGCTCGGCCAGATCCTTCGGCAGTGTCATCGCGGACGCGTCGCCCCGCGAGCAGTTGGACATCGCCCGCCTGATCTGGGCTTCGCTCATCGGTTCCACCCGGCGCACGCTACGCCGCAGGTGTCGGCGTGATCGACCCGTTTTCGCCGGTGACGGGCGGCACCCCCGGCGCACCCGTGCCGGATCTCGGCCCCGACGACCGATATCCTGGGCAGATGATCAAGGCAGTGGTGTTCGATGTGGGCGAGACGCTGATCGACGAGACCCGCATCTGGAGCCGCTGGGCCGACCGCCTCGGCGTGCCCCGCTTCGCCATGCTCGGGCTGCTCGGCGGCATGGCCGCCATGGACCGCCCGCACGGCGACGCGTTCGCGCTGCTGCGCCCCGGTCTCGACGTCGACGCCGAGATCGCCGCCTGGGCCGTCGACGACCCCGACGGGCTGCGCGAGAACTTCGACGAGGTGGACCTCTACCCCGACGTGCGCCCGGCCTTCGCCGAGCTGCGCCGACGCGGCCTCGCCGTGATCATCGCCGGCAACCAGCCGCCCCAGGCCAAGGCCGCCCTCGAGCGGATGGACCTGCCCGTCGACGCCATCTTCACCTCCGCCGAGTGGGGCATCGAGAAGCCGCACCCGCACTTCTTCACCAAGGTGTCCGAGGTCGCCGCGCTCGACCCCGCGCACATCTGCTACGTCGGCGACCGCGTCGACAACGACGTGCTCCCGGCTACCCGGGCCGGCATGATGCCCGTGCTGGTCCGCCGCGGCCCGTGGGGATACCTCGGTTCGGAGAAGCCCGAGGCGGTCCGGCACGCCACCATCGTCGACGGCCTCGGCGCCCTGCCCGACCTGCTGCGCCCCGCCTGATCGCGCGGCATTCGCGCAACCGCCTGCGCCCGGCGGCCGACGCTCCTAGCGTGGAGATGATTCTTCGAGGAGGAGCGATGGCCAAGCACAACCAGTCCCGCCGGCACCCGCAGCAGGAGCCCAGGCAGCACACCGAGCAGGACCAGCCCGGCAACCCGCACGCCGAGCACGAGCACGGCCCCGACGCGCATCCCGGCTGGACCACCGAACGGGCGCAGGAGCGCTCCCGCCAGCACGCCATGGCGTCGCGGGAGAAGGCCAGCCGCACCCAGACGTCGATGGGCCAGGCCAACATCATGCGCCTCAAGAAGGGCAACCAGCCCCGCGGCGGCCGCTGACCCAACGCCGGGACACGTCGCTGACCTGCTGATACCGTTGACCGAATGGAAGGCTGTGATACCGGGCCGGGCCGATGCCCGGCCTGCGCGTACCGGCTGACGATCCAGGCGGGCCCCGGGTGATGTGTCGTGGGCGACCACTGGATCCAGCTCGCACTGGTAGCCGTACTCATCACACTCAACGCGCTGTTCGCCGGCAGCGAGATGGCGCTGGTCTCGCTGCGTGAGGGCCAGCTGCGCCGGATGCAGCAGCAGGGCGGCGGCGCCGCGGCCGCCGCCGCGCTGGCCAGAGACCCCAACCGGTACCTGGCGACCATTCAGATCGGCATCACCCTGGCCGGGTTCCTGGCGTCGGCGACCGCCGCCATCGCGCTCGCCGAGGTGCTGCAGCCCGCGCTGGGCTTCCTGGGCCGCGCCGCGCGGCCCGTCGCCGTCGTCGGCGTGACCCTGGTGCTGACGTTCCTCACCCTGGTCTTCGGCGAGCTCGCACCCAAGCGCCTGGCCATGCAGCACGCCGAGCGCTGGGCCCGGCTCGCCGGGCGCCCGCTGACCGCGCTCGCCAACCTCTCCCGTCCGTTCGTGTGGGTGCTGAGCAGAGCCACCGACCTGGGCGTACGCCTCATGGGCGGTGACCCGCACGGCCACCGTGACGAGATCACGCCCGAGGAGGTGCGCGACATGGTCAGCGTGCATCGCGGGTTCACCGCCGAGCAGCGCCTGATCATCGCCGGCGCCGTGGAGATCACCGAGCGGGTGCTGCGCGAGGTGCTGATCCCGCGTCGCCACGTCTTCACGCTCGACGCCGACCTGCCCATGGACGTGGCCCGCAAGGAGCTGGCCGGCTCCGGCTTCTCCCGCGCGCCGGTGGTGCGCCGGCGCAACCTCGACGACACCATCGGCATCGTGCACCTGCGCGACCTGCTCAGCCAGGACACCGGCACCGTCGCCGAGGTGGCCCGCCCGGCGCTGCTGCTGCCCGACTCGCTGCACGCCGGGGACGCGCTGCGCCGGTTCAAGACCGAGCGGCAGCAGTTCGCGCTGGTCGTGGACGAGCACGGCGCCGTCGACGGCATCGTCACCATGGAGGACCTGCTGGAGGAGGTCGTCGGCGAGATCTACGACGAGGCCGACCGCGACGTGATGGCGGTGCAGCAGGGCGAGGACGGCGACATGCTGCTGCCCGGCACGTTCCCGATCCACGACCTGCCCGACATCGGGGTCAACCTCGACGAGCGACCCAACGGCGACTACATCACCATCGCCGGTCTGGTCATCGCGATGCTCGGCCACGTGCCGACCCGCCCCGGCGAGATCGTGCACCTCGACGGCTGGACCGCCCAGGTGACCTCCGTCGACCGGCACGCCATCACCGGGATCCGGCTGCGTCCCTGCGGCGGCCCCGCGGGCGACGCCCTGTGCCCACCCCGCCCCCGCACCGGCGCGACCTGAGCGCCCCCCCTCAGCGGGGGGCGAGGCCCGCGAAGACGACCGCGAGGGTACGGGTCTGCAGGTCGGCGGGCCAGCCGGCCTGGACCGCGCCCTGGCACACCGCGACGAGCAGCGCCATGACCTCGGCCAGCCCGACGTCGCGGCGCACCGTGCCCGCCTGCTGGGCCGCCCGCAGCAGTCCCCCGACGGAGCGTTCCAGCGTCCCCACGGCGTCGGGGACGTTCAGCTCGGATCCGGCCGCGGCGAGCAGGTCGATGACGGTCTTCTGCCGGGCCGAGTGCGCCACCAGGTTCGTGAAGAAGGCGAACAGCGCGTCGCCCGGTTCGCTGCCGCGCCGCAGGTCGTCCACGTCGGACACCAGCCGCGCCAGCAGGTCTTTCATGATCGCCCGGAGCAGGTCGGCCTTGGTCGGGAAGTGCCGGAAGACGGTGCCGATGGCGACGCCCGCCCGGTTGGCCACCTCCTCGGTGGACGCGGCCGGGCCGCGCTCGGAGAACACCTGCTCGGCGGCGGCCATGATGCGGGCGCGGTTGCGGGCGGCGTCGGCGCGCAGCGGTTTGGCGTCGTCGATCGGCACGCGTACTCCCCTTGAAACATGAGTGTCCACTCACTATCGTGGTGAACCTGAGTCGTTGCTCATCTTAGCCGGAGGTGTCCGATGTCCACGCCCCGCGAAGCGTTCGACCGGCTGCGGCAGCAGTGGTTCCTCGCCGACTCCGCGACGCCCGACGAGGACCTGTTCACCGAGGACGTCGTGGTGGAGATGCCGTTCGCGGCACCCGGCCGCCCCACCCGCATCGAGGGCCGCGCCGCGTTCGTCGCGTTCGCACGGGCGGGCCGCGCCGCACTGCCCGTCCGGTTCGACCGGTGCGACATCACCGCCGCGCACCGGACCGCCGACCCCGACGTCATCGTCGTCGAGTACGAGCTCGGCGGCACCGTCACCACCACCGGCGCGACGGCCGCCGCCCCGTTCGTCGGCGTCCTGCGCGTCCGCGACGGCCGCATCGCGCACTGGCGCGAATACCAGCACACCCTCGCCATCGCCCAGGCCCTCGCCCCCGCATGATCGCCCGACTTGCCTGGCACATGGGCGTATCCGCGCCCAACATACGCACATCTGCCAGGCAAGTCGGATGACCATGGCAGCGCCGCGGGTGGGGCCGTCGTGTCGTCGGTGGACATCTGCGCCACCTATGTGTCGCAGTCGGCATCGTGGGCCTGACGCCGGAACAGCCCCGTGAGGCGGGGGAACCTTTCTCGTTTCAGCGCCTCGTCGTGGGGTAGCGGACGCCCGGTGCGCGGCTCCCGGTCGGGTCGCTCGGCGAACTCCGCCGGCGGCGTGAGCTGCGCGGCGACCGCGGGCGCAAGCCTGGCCAGCACGAGTTCGTACGCCGTCTCGGCAACCCCGCACAGCTCCTGCGTGTCGGGATACTCCGCGTCGGTCCACGAGGGCCGTGCGGCCAGCGCGACCAGCTCCGGGACCTCGCCCAGCGAGTCGGGGTCGGCGAGCGCGTCCTCGAACGTGTCGCGCCCGAGCCGGAACAGCCACAGCCGGAAGCCCACGAACGAGTACTCCCCGCAGTACTCGTGGCGCGCGTACACGATGTCGGCCGCCGCCCACATCTCCCAGGTCAGCGCCCGGTTCGCCAGCCGTATCGCGGTCAGGTGGAAGCGCACGATGCGCGGGACCGGCAGCCGCGCGAGCTCCAGCGTCAGCGCGTCGGTGAACTCGGCGTGGTCGGCACCCGCCCGCACCCGTTCGATCACGTCCCAGAAGTCGTCGACGTCGTCGCGTGGCATCGGGTCAGCCGAGGTACGGGGTGACGGGGTCGCTGAGGTGGTGGCGCAGCCGCAGCCGGGTGGTCTCGTGGATGGGCAGGCGGTCGAAGTCGGCCGGATGCACGAAACGCACCTCGGTCGACTCCGCGCTGACCGCGATGCTCCCGCCCACGATCCGGCCCCGGTACGCGATGCTGAACTGCTGGCGCACCTCGCCGTCGGCATACGCCACGACGTGCCGCGGGTCGGTGTAGATGCCGACCAGGCCGGTGATCTCGATGTCGAGCCCGGTCTCCTCCCGCACCTCGCGCACCACGCACTGCTCGATCGTCTCGCCGAGCTCCATGGTCCCGCCGGGCAGCGCCCAGTTGCCCGAGTCGGTGCGCCGCTGCAGCAGGATCCGGCCGAACTCGTCCTCGACCACGGCCACCCCGCCGGGCACGATCCGGGTCGCGGCCGGCGCGTCCGGGTCGCCGTAGTGGTCGCGGCGGGTGCCAGTCCGCGCCGGCAGGCGAGGCAGCTCGCCCGAGGTCCCCTCCGACGATCGCTCGGTCGTCATGCCACCTCCCTCGGCCTGTTCGCCCGAGCCCGCACGATAGTGGTCGAGGGCCACCGCGTGTCGCCCCCGGCTGGCAGGATGACCGACCGTGAGGCTGGTGGACGAGGAGCGACTGCAGCGGTCCGCGGTGGTCGCGAACAACGCGATGAACCGCGAGCGCGGCCTGGACGGCGTCAACAGTTACGCCCGCGACCTGGGCTTCCACCCGCTGGACCGGCTGGAACCACCACTGTCCGGCCAGGACGGCGCCGCGTGGCTGGACCTGTGCTGCGGCCGGGGACGCGCCCTCGCCCAGGCCGCCGGGCAGCGGCGCGACGGACTGACCCTGGTCGGCGTGGATCTGGTCGGCCACTTCGACCCGGCCGCGGCGAGCGCGCCAAACCTCACCCTGGTCACCGGCTCGATCACGACCTGGCGGCCGGACCGGACCTTCGACCTGATCACCTGCGTACACGGCCTGCACTATGTCGGCGACAAGCTCGGCGTGCTCGCCCGGGCGCTGACCTGGCTGTCGCCGGGCGGCACGTTCGCCGGGCACCTGGACCTGAACAGCATCCGGCTGCTCGACGGCGGGCCCGCGACGCGGCTGGTGCGCCGCCTGCTGCGCGAGGCCGGCATCGGGTACGACGCCCGGCGCCGCCTGGTCACCTGCACCGGCCCGCGGGAGCTGGACCTGCCGCTGGCGTTCGCGGGCGCCGACGACCAGGCCGGGCCGAATTACACCGGCCAGCCCGCCGTCGACTCGTACTACCGCCCGACCCGCACCGGCACCCGCGCCGAGCCGGCGCCGTCGCCGCGCCGCGCCGTCACGGTCGACGACACGGGTGTGCGCGTCGACCACGGCACCTGGGTCGCCGAGGCCGCGTGGGCGGACCTGGCCGGCGCCACCGTGTCCCGGTTCGTGGTCGAGGTCGCCGACGTCGACCACCTGGAGCTGACCGTCGACCTGGTCTACGGGCACCACCTGAGCGTCGCCGACGACGCGGACGGGTTCGCCGAGGCGGTGGCCGAGCTCGCGCGCCGCTGGGGCAGGCCCGCGCCCGACCTGGCCGCGCTGGCCCCGGGCGACGGCCACGTCGACGTCTGGCGGCGCGGCTGAGCGGTGCGGGCCACGCGCCGCGGATTGGCTGTGCGCTGCGGCGTACCCGCTGGTCTAGGGTCTTGTCATGCGGATCAGGATCATCGACGCGTTCACCGACCGGCCGTTCGGCGGCAATCCCGCGGGGGTCTGCGTGCTCGACGGGGACAGCTTCCCCGACGACACCTGGATGCAGCGGGTCGCGGCGGAGCTGAACCTGTCCGAGACCGCGTTCGCGCACGCGCGGGGTGGGCAGGACTGGGCGCTGCGCTGGTTCACCCCGCTCACCGAGGTGAACCTGTGCGGCCACGCGACCCTGGCCACCACGCACGCGCTCGCCGAGGACGGGCTCGCGGCCGCCACGGTCCGGTTCGACACCCGCAGCGGCATCCTCGCCGCGACGGTCGCCGCCGACGGCTCGATCACCCTGGACTTCCCGAGGTCGCCGGTGATCCCGATCGAGGCGCTGCCGGGCACCGCCGAGGCGCTGGGCGTGCCGGTCGTGGCCTCCTACGACACCGGGGCCCTGGCCGACCTGCTCGTCGAGGTCGCCGACGAGCACACCGTCCGCACCATGGCCCCGGACCTGGCCGCGGTGGCCCGGCTGGCCACCCGCGGGGTCATCGTGACCGCGCAGGCCGCCGACCCGGCGTCCGGCTACGACTTCGTGTCCCGGTTCTTCGGCCCGGCGGTCGGCGTCCCCGAGGACCCGGTGACCGGCAGCGCGCACACCGCGCTGGCTCCGCTGTGGTCGGCGCGGCTGGGCCGCGACGAGCTGGTCGGGCTGCAGGCCTCGGCGCGGTCGGGGCTGGTGCGCACGGGGCTGCGCGGCGACCGGGTCGACCTGACCGGCCGGGCCGTCACCGTCCTCGACGGAAACCTCGCCGCCTATGCCTGATCGGCCTGCTTCGCGGCGCGCTGGCGGGCCTTAACCTTGATCTTCTCGGGCAGGGCGTCGGCGGCTAGCAGCCGCGGCAGCAGGTCCGGCTCCAGGGTCATCGCCCGGAACGCCAGCGCCACCGTCACGTCGTGGTCGGGCCGGTGCAGAACCGTCACCGCGTCGCCTTCGCGCACCTCACCGGGCACGACCACGCGCAGGTACGCCCCCGGCAGGGCGCGCTGCGTGAACGTCTTGATCCAGCCCTGCTCGCGCATCTGGCCGGCGAAGGTCCGGCACGGGATCCGCGGCGACGACACCTCCAGCACCGCCTGCTCACCGACCTGCCAGCGCTCGCCGATCAGCGCCCCGTTGACGTCGAGCCCCGCGGTGGTCAGGTTCTCGCCGAACATGCCGCCGGGCACCTGCCGGCCCAGCTCGGCCTGCCAGCCGTCGAGGTCCTCGCGGGCGTACGCGTACACGGCCTGGTCGTCGCCGCCGTGGTGGCGCCGGTCGCAGATCTCGTCACCGACCACGCCGCTGCCCAGCCCGCTGTCACGCGGCCCGGGCGCGCGCAGCGCCACCGGCCCGTCCACCGGGTGCTTGTCGATGCCGGTCCGGCCGATGTCGGCGGCCTCGCTCGGGCGCGCGGCGCCCAGGTTCACGGAGAGTACGGTGCCCATCGGGCCAGCCTAGCCCGCATGATCCGGGGCGCCACCGAGTATGGTGCCCACCATGATCCGTCCCGCCGTGCCCGACGACGTCCCGGTCATCCTCGACCTGATCCGTGAGCTGGCCGAGTACGAGAAGGCGCCGCACGAGGCCAGGGCGACCGCCGAGCAGCTGCACGCGGCGCTGTTCGGGCCGCACCCGGCCGCGTTCGCGCACCTGGCCGTCGACGACCGGACCGGTGCGCCGGTCGGTGTGGCGATCTGGTTCCTGAACTTCTCCACCTGGCACGGCGTGCACGGCATCTACCTGGAGGACCTGTTCGTGCGCCCGGCCGCCCGCGGCCACGGGCACGGCAAGGCGCTGCTGCGCGAGCTGGCCCGCATCTGCCGCGAGCGCGGCTACACGCGTCTGCAGTGGTGGGTTCTGAACTGGAACGCGCCCGCCATCGACTTCTACCGGTCGATCGGCGCCCAGCCGATGGACGACTGGACCGTGTACCGCGTCTCCGGCGATGCTCTGGCGAAGCTGGCCGACTGACCGCACGCCGCACCACCACGGGTGCCGGGACCGGCGATCTCACCAGCGCCGCTGCGACGAGTGCCGCCCCATCGTGGTTCCGGCGCGGGCCAGCCGGGTAGGCGGTGGTCATGACAGTGGACGTGATGGCGCCGCGTGGCGGGGTGATGACCGACGAGGTCGGCACGGTGACCGGGGAGCTGACCCTGGAGCCGAAGGTCGAGGGCGACACGGTACGCCTGCGGGTGCGGTACAAGGGCGCCGAGGAGTGGTACACCGTCACCGGCGCGCAGGTGAAGGTCGCCGACCCGGCCGACCCGGCCGCCGTCGACCGCGCCGCCCAGGACCTGCTCAACCGCTTCTCCCACTGACCCGTGCCCCCGGCCCCCGGCGGTCGGCCGGCGACGGGGTCCCGGCGGGAGGGATAGGGTGGCGATCATGCGTTACAGGGCTTTGGGCAACTCCGGGCTGATCGTGTCGGCGGTCGGGCTCGGCTGCAACAACTTCGGCTGGCGGCTGGACCTGGACGGCACGCGTGCCGTCGTCGACGCCGCGATCGACAACGGCATCACGTTCTTCGACACCGCCGACATCTACGGCCGCGCCACCGCGATCGGGGCGTCGGAGTCGATGCTCGGCGAGGTCCTCAAGGGACGCCGCGACCAGGTGGTGCTGGCGACGAAGTTCGGCCACCAGGGCGCGGACATGGGCTACGGCCCGGCCGCCGGCGCCAAGGGCGGGCGCAAGTACGTCCGACGCGCGGTCGAGGAGTCGCTGCGCCGCCTGGGCACCGACCACATCGACCTCTACCAGCTGCACACCCCGGACCCGGTGACGCCGCTGGCGGAGACCCTGGCCGCGCTGCACGAGCTGGTGACCGAGGGCAAGGTGCGCTATATCGGCAGCTCGCAGTTCGCGGGCTGGCAGATCGCCGACGCGGCGCGGCTGGCCGAGGCGATGGGTGTGACGCCGTTCGTGAGCGCGCAGAACCACTGGTCGATGCTGGAGCGCGGCAGCGAGATCGAGGTCGTGCCCGCGGCGCGGCACTTCGGGCTGGGCGTGCTGCCGTTCTTCCCGCTGGCCAACGGCCTGCTGACCGGCAAGGTGCGGCGCGGTCAGGCCGCCCCGGCCGACAGCCGGCTGGCCAAGGACCAGGCCGGGTTCATCACCGACGAGCGCCTGGACACGGTGGAGGCGCTGGCTGGTTGGGCCGACGCGCGCGGGCACGAGCTGGGCAGGGTCGCGATCGGGTGGCTGGCGGCGCAGCCGGGCTGCGGCTCGGTCATCGCGGGTGCGACCAGCCCGGCGCAGGTCGCGGCGAACGCGGCCGCCGCCGACTGGGAGCCCACCGCCGACGAGCTGGCCGAGCTGGACAAGCTCGCGCCCGTGCCGGCGCGATGACGGCAGCAGGAGAGGAGACGCCGGTGCAGGTCGAGGTCGTCGAGGTCCCGGAGAGCAGCCGGTACGAGGCACGCGAGGCCGGGCGGCTGCTCGGCGTGCTGACGTACCACCGCAAGCCGGGGATGATCGTGTTCGACCACACCGGCGTCGAGCCGGAGGCCCGCGGCCGCGGCATCGGCGCGATGCTGTGCGCGGCCGCGCTGGCCGGGGCGGCCGAGGACGAGGTGCACGTGGTGCCGGCGTGCTCGTTCGTGCGCCGCTGGGTGCACGAGCACCCGGAGTACCTGCCGCTGATCGAGCGGGCGTAAATCACTGGCAGCGGGGTGGGGCCGGTCGTTAGGCTGGCCCCACTATGGAGCTGTGACATCACCGACCGGCCTGTGACCTGAGGCGTTCCGCCCGGCAGGCTCAGTTTCGCGGAAAACCTTCCGGTGGTGCTCATGCCTGCTCAGTCCCTCACTGCTGTTGATCTTGTCAAGTTCTTCGGGGACCGCCGCGTCCTCGACGGCGTGGACCTCACCGTCGCGCCCGGCCGCCGCGTCGGCCTGGTCGGCGAGAACGGCGCCGGCAAGTCCACCCTGCTGCGCCTGCTCGCCGGTGCCGACACCCCCGACGGCGGCGCCGTGACCCGCCCCGACGACATCGGCCTGCTGCACCAGGAGCTGCCCTACGCACCCGGTGACACCGTCGGCGACGTGCTGGCCGAAGCCCTGCGCGAGAGCCGCGAACTGCTTGCCCGGCTCGACGAGCTGAGCACGGACCTGACCGGCGAGCAGCGGCTCGACGCGTACGCCGCGGCGCTGGCCCGCGCCGAGCAGCTCGACGCCTGGGACGCCGACCGCCGCGCCGAGCTGGTCATGCACGGCCTCGGCCTGGCCGACCTCGACCACGGCCGCACCCTGGGCACCCTGTCCGGCGGGCAGCGCTCCCGCGTCGCGCTCGCCGCGCTGCTGGTCCGCCGGCCCGCCGCGCTGCTGCTCGACGAGCCCACCAACCACCTCGACGACGAGGCGGTCGCGTTCGTCGAACGGCAGCTGCGGCAGCTGCCCGGCGTGGTCGTGGTCGCCAGCCACGACCGGGTCTTCCTCGACGAGGTCTGCACCGACATCGTCGACCTCGACCCCAGCGACACCGCCCACGGCGGCCTGGTCCGCTACGGCGGCGCCTACACGCAGTACCAGCACGCCAAACGGGAGCAGCGGGCCCGCTGGGAACGCGCCTTCGCCGACCAGCAGGCCGAGCTAGCGGCGCTGCGGCAGTCCGCGGCGACCACCGCCCGGCAGGTCGCCTACGGCCGCCCGCCCCGCGACCGCAACAAGATGAGCTACGACCGGCACGGCGAACGGGTCCAGTCACAGGTCTCCCGGCGGGTGCGCAACGCCGAGCAGCGCCTGGCCGTGCTCGAACGCGACCCGATCCGCAGGCCGCCGGCGCTGCTCAGCTTTCAGGCGCCCGCGCTCACCTCGGCCACCGCCGAGGGTGAACGCGCGGATACTGCGCTGGCGCTGCGCGACGTGCACGTGCCCGGACGGCTGCGGCTGGACCGCCTCGACCTGCCCGCCGACGGCCGCCTGCTCGTCACCGGGCCGAACGGCGCCGGCAAGTCCACGCTGCTGGCGGTGCTCGCCGGCCGGCTGCGACCGGCCTCGGGCAGCGTGACCCGCCGCCGCGGCCTGCGGGTCGGGCTGCTGGCCCAGGACGACCGGTTCGACGACCCCGCCGCCACCCCGCGCACCCTGTACGAGCGCACCGGCGCGGACGTACCCCTGATCGAACTGGGCCTGGTCGCCCCGCGCGACCTGGACCGGCCGGTCGGCGCGCTCAGCGTCGGCCAGCGCCGCCGCGTCGCGCTCGCGCTGCTCATCGCCGACCCGCCGCACCTGCTGCTGCTCGACGAACCCACCAACCACCTGTCGCCCGCCCTGGCCGACGAGCTGGAGGACGCGCTGCGCCGGGCACCCGGCGCGGTCGTGGTCGCCAGCCACGACCGGTGGCTGCGCCGCACCTGGCAGGGCCGGCGACTGGACCTCGTCTGCTAGGAATGTGACAGCGCAGGTCACCAGGACCGGCACCAGAGGAGATGTAGTTCAGTGGTTTTCAAGAAGATGCTCGCCGCCTTCGGTGTCGGCGGCCCGTCGGTCGACACCGTGCTCGCCACCCCCGTCGTCCAGCCCGGCGGCACGCTGTCCGGCACCGTCCACGTCAAGGGCGGCGACCACGACACGCTGATCGAGTACGTCTCCCTCGGCCTGGTGACCCGGGTCGAGGTGGAGGGCCACGACAGCGAGTACGACACCACCGTCGAGTTCCACAAGCTGCACCTGACCGGCTCGTTCACGCTCGCCGCGGGCACCTCCCACCAGCTGCCGTTCAGCATCGAGGTGCCGTGGGAGACCCCGGTCACCAGCTTCTACGGCACCCCGCTGCACGGCATGACCATGGGCGTGCGCACCGAGCTGTCGGTGGCCAAGGCCGTCGACAAGACCGACATCGACCCGGTCCGCATCGAGCCGCTGCCGGTGCAGGCCGCGGTCATGGAGGCGTTCACCCGGCTCGGGTTCCACTTCAGCCGGGCCGACCTGGAGCGCGGCCGCATCCACGGCGTGCACCAGACGCTGCCGTTCTACCAGGAGATCGAGTTCTACCCGTCGCAGGCGTACGCCAGCCGCATGCGCCAGCTGGAGCTGACCTTCGTCACCAGCGCGCAGGGCATGGACGTGGTGCTCGAGTTCGACAAGCGCGGCTTCCTCGGCTCGCACGACACGTTCAGCCGCCACCACGTCAGCCACGCCGACGTCGCGAGCACCGACTGGCCGTCGGTCGTCGACGGCTGGATCCGCCAGGCGCTGGACCGCCACGGCTCCGCCGGCTTCGGCGGGCACGGCGGCGGCCACGGGTTCCACGGCGGCCACGGTCACGGGCACCGCGGCCACGGCATGGGCGGCGCCGTCGCCGGTGCGGCGGCCGGCTTCGTCGGCGGCATGGTCGCCGGCGAGATCGCCGAAGAGGTCTTCGACGTCGACATGGGCTTCGGCTTCGAGGAGTGACCGGGTCGGGCAGGCGCCTTCGCACCGGACGTGGGTTGCGTAGGCGCCTGCCCGACATCGTTGTCCGTCACTGGGTGGCGGTGGCCGCCGCGTTCTGCACGACCTGGGCGACCCGGTCCGGGTGCGAGACCATCACCACGTGCGACGCGCCGTCGACGGCGACGGTCTCCCTCGCGCCCGCGCGCTGCGCCATGAACGCCATCGCCTCCGGCGGGATGTTCTTGTCCGCCGAGCCGTACACATGCCACGACGGGATGTTCTTCCACGCCGCCGCCGGTGAGCCCTCGTTCAGCGCCGCCTCGGTGATCGGCCGCTGCCCCGCCGCCATCAGCGTGGCCTGCTCGGCCGGCACGTCCGCGGCGAACTGCTCCCGGAACTTGCCCTGGTCGATGTAGAGGTCCTTGCCGCCACCCGCCAGCGCCACCGGCGGCGCCAGCGCGGGCCCGAGCGTGCTGCCCGGGAACTTCGCCGACAGCGCCGCCGCGCTCTCCCCCACCTCCGGCGAGAACCCGGCCACGTACACCAGCGCCTTCACGTTCGGGTTGCCCTCGGCCGCGTTCGAGATCACACTGCCGCCGTAGGAGTGCCCCACCAGCACGATCGGCCCGGAAATGCTCTTGAGCAGCGCGGACACCTCGGCGGCGTCACTGCCCACCCCGCGCAGCGGGTTCGCCGCCGCGACCACCGGGTAACCCTGTGCCTGCAGCAGCGGGATCACCCCGTTCCAGCTCGACGAGTCCGCGAACGCGCCGTGCACCAGCACGATCGTCGGTTTCGTCTGTTTGCGCCCCGCCGCGGCCGCCGGTGCGGCCATCGCGAACGTGAGCGTCACCGCCGCGACCGCGGCGACACCCGACAACACCCTGCGTACCGACATGCCAGAACCCTCCATCCGGTAACCGGCCCGGGGGTTCGGCCACCGCCCAACCTACGCCCACCGCCCGGCGCGCACCCGGTGTTCGGCCCGCTATGGTTGCCGGGTGTTCAAGGCCCTCGTCTGCTTCATGCTGCTCTTCATCGCCATCGGGGCGATCGGGATGTGGCTCGCCACCCAGCGCCGTAAATCATGATCCATAGCGTAGGCACCACCCCCAGCAACGCCCATGGACGCCGGTAGCCTCACGCTGCTGCTGACCGCCGCCACCGCCGCCGGGTGGGTGGACGCCGTGGTCGGCGGCGGTGGCCTGCTCCTGCTCCCCGCCCTGCTCATCGGCCTGCCGCAGACGCCGCTGGCCACCGTGCTCGGCACCAACAAGATGACCGCCATCGCGGGCACCACCAGCGCCGCCATCACGTACGCGCGCCGCACCCGCATCGACTGGCGCGTCGCCGGCCCCGCCGGGCTCATCGCGATCGCCGTCTCCGGCGTCGGCGCCTGGCTGGCCATCACGCTCACCCCGAACAAGGACGTCTACCGGCCCGTGGTGCTGGGCATCCTGGTCGCCGTCGCCCTGTTCGTCACGTTCAAGCCCAACAACGGCATCTACCCGCACCCCGAACGCCGCACCACCGGCCGCGCCGCGCTCGCCGTCGCCCTCGCCGGCGGGCTCATCGCCCTCTACGACGGCATGATCGGCCCCGGCACCGGCACCTTCCTCGTGCTCACCTTCACCACCGTGATCGGCGCGGACTTCCTGCACGGCTCGGCCATGGCGAAGATCGTCAACGCGGGCACCAACCTCGGCGCGCTCATCGTGTTCGCCCTGGACGGGCACGTGTGGTGGCAGCTCGGCGCCGGCATGGCGATCTGCAACATCATCGGCGCGCAGGTCGGCGCCCGCATGGCCCTCAAACGCGGCTCGGGCTTCGTCCGCATCGTGCTGCTGGTGGTCGTCCTGGCCCTGATCGCCCGCCTCTCCTACGACCAGTGGCTCGCCTGACCCCGCCCCGCCGACCCAAGATCGTCCGACTTGCCTGGCAGATGGGCGTATCACGAGCCGGCTTACGCCCATGTGCCAGGCAAGTCGAGTGATCTAGGGTCACGGGGCGGGTGGTGGGGGCCAGGTCGCCGCGTGGGCGGCGACGCGGTCGATGACCAGGGCGACCGCGGGCCAGTGCTCGCGGCCGGGCCGGGTGATCGCGAACATGCGGCGGCGCACCGGCACCCCCGGCATCGGCACGAACCGCACCCCGGGCCGGGGCGCGACCACCGCCGCCAGCAGCGCCACCCCCAGCTCCGCCGCCACCAGGTCCAGCACCAGATCCAGGCTGTCGGCCCGATGCTCGATCATCGGCCGGTACGCCGCCAGCGCGCACACCCGCGTGGCCAGCTCGTCGTCGTCCGGGCCGCGCGAGTTCACCACCCACGACTCCCCCGCCAGCGCCGACAGCCGCTCCGGGGCGTCGATCACCTCCGGCAGCGCCCGCCCCGCCGGGACGGCCAGCATCAGCGGCGTCTCGCACAGCCGGCGCACCGCGTACCCGGTGAAATCGCGCGGGACCAGGTCGTAGTCGTAGACGAAACCCAGGTCGACCCGGTCCTCGTCGAGCAGCCGGGTCACCTCCGGCGGCTCCCGCTCCTGCAGCATCACCTGCAGGCCCGGATGCGAGGCGGCCAGCTCCCGCACCACCGGGATCAGGTCCCCCGACAGCACCGTCGCGTACGCCGCCACCTGCACCGTGCCGCCCGGCTCCCCGCCGCGCGCCAGCGCCGAGCGCGCCGCGTCCACCGCCGCCAGGATCGGCCGGGCGTGCCCCACCAGCCGCCGCCCCGCCGGGGTCAGCCGGACCGTCCGCCCGGAGCGCTCGACCAGCGGCGTGCCCACCTCCCGGGTCAGGGTGGCCAGCTGCTGCGACACCGCGGAGGTGCCATACCCGGTGACCTCGGCCACCGCCCGCAGCGTGCCCCTATCGGCCAGCTCGACGAGCACGCGCAGCAGCCTGGTGTCCACGGCTCCATCATCCGCGATTCGCGGACGTTGCGTCCGCACACCCGTGGTGGACGTACATGATCGCGATCCGGTCACATGGAGTGATGACCGCAGTCGACGTCGCCGCCACCGGCACCACCCCGCGCCGCAGCACCGCACCCGCCGTGGCCCTGCTCCTGGGCTCGATGCTGTCCGTGCAGGTCGGCGCTGCCGCGTCCACCCGGCTGTTCGACGACATCGGCCCCGCCGGCACCGCCTGGCTGCGCGCCTGCTGGGCCGCGCTGGCCTTCCTGCTCATCGCCCGGCCCACCCTGCGCTGGCTGCGTGCCCAGTCCCGCCGCGAGCTCGCCGGGGCCGTCGCGCTGGGCGCGGTCAGCGCGGTCATGAGCATCACCTTCTTCGAGTCGATCGCCCGCATCCCGCTGGCCACCGCCGTCGCGCTGGAGTTCCTCGGGCCGCTGACGCTGGCCGTGCTGCGGCGCTCCGGCCGCCTGGGGCTGCTGTGGCCGGCGCTCGCGCTGGTCGGCGTGCTGGCGCTGACCCGGCCCTGGCAGGGCGAAGTCAACGTGGCCGGCGTGGTGCTGGCACTGGTCGCGGCGGTCTGCTGGGCCGGGTACATCGTGCTCACCCAGCGCGTCGGCGACAGCTTCGACGGCGTCAAGGGCCTGGCCATCGCGATGCCCGCGACCGCCGTCGCGGCGACCCTGGTCGGCCTGCCGCAGGCCCTGGGCGGCCTGTCCTGGTCCGTGCTCGCCCAGGCGGCCTGGCTGGCGCTGCTGCTGCCGGTGCTGCCGTTCGCGCTGGAGCTGCTCGCGCTGCGGCGGCTCACCGTCGCCGCCTTCGGCACCCTCATGTGCCTGGAACCGGCGTTCGCGCTGGGCGTCGGCGCGACCGTGCTCGGCCAGCACCCGCACCCGCTGCAGGTGCTCGGCGTCGCGTTCGTCGTCGTCGCCGGCATCGGCGCCCAGCGCACCGGCCGCCGCTGACCCGCTCCCTCCGCGCCGGCCGCTCCCGGGGCGTTAGGAAGGGCACCTTCCTCTACGTATTGCGTTAAGAAGGTGCCCTTCCTTTCGTGGGGGGCGGCACCGTCGGTAGGGGGTCCTAGGACGCTAGGGTGAGGCGAGGGCGGCTGGCCGGTGACGGCCCTCGTGGTCCACACTGGATCTCCGAGATGCCTGCCGAGGGAGCCTGACATCAACGCCGTGCCGAGTGTGACCGACGCGCTTCCCGGCGCCCGCGCCGCGATCCTGGCGCGGCTGTGGGGGGCGCTGGTCCGCGAGCCGCTGCCCGGCGTCGAGCGGCAGGCGTACGGCGGCGACACCCGGGTCACCCTGGGCGGCGGGCAGCGGGTCATCGGGTCGACCGCGATGGCGCAGCCGTTCGTGGTCCCGCCGGAGGGCCTGCGTGTGGTCACGGAGGCGGGCGCCTTCGACGATCCGGTCGAGCTGCTGCGCGCGCTGCGGCTGCCCGGTGACGTGGCCCGGCTGACCGCGGAGGTCGCGCACAGCGTGGCCGGGCTGGCCCTGGCCCGCGCCGGTCAGCCCTGGCGGGCGGGCGGCGAGGCGAGCCTGTCCGTGCTGGCGGGGCGCCCCGACGGGCTCGCGGTGCTGGAGCAGTCGGTGGTCGACGGCCACCCGCTGCACCCGTGCTGCCGCACCCGCATCGGGATGACCGAGGCCGAGATGCTGGCGTACGCCCCCGAGCACCGCCCGACGGTGACGCTGGAGGTGTTCGCCGTCCCGCCGAAGCGCTGGCTGACCACGGGCGCCGGGCTCGCGCCCCGGCTGCCGGTGCACCCGTGGCAGCGCGAGCACGTGCTGTCGGCGTACCCGTTCCTCAAGCCCACCGGGGAGAAGATCGCGGCGCGGCCGCTGATGTCGCTGCGCACACTGGCCGCGGTGGCCGACCCGACCCGGCACTACAAGACCGCCGTGGACGTGCAGATGACCAGCGCGGTGCGCATCGTGTCCCCCGCCGCCGTGCGCAACGGCCCGGTCGTGTCCAAGCTGCTCGCCACCCTGTCGGCCGACCTGGGCCTGCGGGTGTGGCCGGAGCTCGCGGGCGGCGCGGTGCTCGACGGCGACGGCGCGCCGCTGCGCAGCCTGGCCGTGGTGGCCCGGCGCGCCGCCCGGCCCGGCCCCAACGAGGTCATCGCACCGCTGGCGGCGCTGGCCGCGCCGTCGCCGGCCGACGGGCGCCCGCTGATCCGCGAGGCGGTCACCCTGGGCTACGGCGGCCACCCGGCGGGTTTCCTCGCCGACCTGGCCGCGCTCATCGTCCCGGTGCTGCTCACGCTGCTGCACCGCGGCGTCGCGCTGGAGGCGCACGGGCAGAACCTGCTGGTCACCCTCACCCACGGGCGGCCCACCGGGCTGTCCTACCGCGACGTCGGCGGGGTGCGGCTCAGCCCGCAGCGGCTGCGCCGCCACGGCGCCGACGCCCCGGCCCTGCACGGCGACCTGGCCTGTGACGACCCGGCCGAGCTGCGCGCCAAGGCACTGGCCTCGGGCATCGCCGTCGCGCTCGGCGAGCCGATCGCGGTGCTGTCCCGGGAGTACGACGTCACGCCCGAGGCGCTGTGGCGCCTGGTCCGCGAGCGGGTCGAGACGGTCTACGACAACCTGCCGCCGTCGGCGGCGGCCGACGCGCGCGCCGTGCTCGGCGAGCCGCTGCCGCTGAAGGCCACCACCGCGATGCGGCTGGCCGCCGACCCGCTCACCGACGTGTGGGCGTCCCTGCCGAACCCGCTGGCCGCGTGATGCGCCCGCTGACCGACCCGATCCGCGCGGAGCTCGCCGAGCTCGCCCCGCAACTGCTCGACGGGTACGCCGACGCGCTGCCGCGCGCCCGGGTCACCGTGGCCACGCGGCTGGCCGAGGCGCTGTGGCGCGAGGACCTCGGCGACGCCCGCACCCGATTCCGGGGCGAGCGGCACGGCTTCGACCGGGTGCTGCTCGACCCCGTCGACGCCGATCCGGTGGACCTGGTGGCCCACGAGGGCCTGCGCGCGGAGCTGGACAGCGCCGTGCACGGGCTCGCGCTCGCGTACGCCCGGCGCGCCTCGCAGGATCCGGGACACCGCGCCGCGGCGGCCGTGGCCGGCGTGCCCGACCTGCCCGCGCTGCTCGACGGCACCGCGCCCGACGAGCGGACGGTGCGGCTGGAGCAGCTCGCGGTGGAGGGCCACAACCTGCACCCCTGCGGCCGCACCCGGCTGGGCTGGACCACCGGCGACATGATCGCCCACGACCTGGAGAGCGAGTCGACCGCGATCGGCTTCCTCGCCGTGCGGCCCGAGCTGGCCCTCGGCGACGACCTGTCCGAGCGGCTCGGCGTCGCCGTGCCCGGCGGGCGGCGGCTGCTGCCGGTGCACATCTGGCAGCTGCGCCACCTCATGGGGCGGTTCCCGGAGCTGTTCGCCGACGGCACGCTGCGGGTGCTCGACCAGGTGCTGCCCGCCCGCCCGACCTCGGCGCTGCGCACGGTCCTGCCCGCCGGTACGGCGTACCTGAAGCTGTCGCTGGACATCCAGGTCACCTCGACCCGGCGCAGCATCTCCATCGCCTCCACCCGCAACGGCCCCGAGCTGAGCACGGTGCTGGCGCGGCTGCTGGAACGCGTGCCCGGCGGCGAGCGCGTGCTGCTGATGGCCGAGCCGGCGGGCGTCGCCGGGCTGCTCGCCGACGGCCGCCAGCTCAGCACCATCGCCCGCGACGGCCTGGGCGGGCGGCTGGCCGACGGTGAGCAGCCCTACCCGGCGAGCTCGCTGGCCGCGATCGACCCGGTGACCGGGCGGACGCTGCTGGCGGGGCTGGTGGACCGGTACGCGCGGACCCGCGGCTGCTCGCCGTCGTCGGCCGCGGCGGGCTTCCTCGGCGAGTACGCCGCGCTGCTGCTGCCGCCGGTGCTGGCGCTGGCCGCCCGGCACGGCATCGGGCTGGAGGCGCACCTGCAGAACTGCGTGCCCACCTTCGTCGGCGGCGTGCCGCACCGGCTGGCCCTGCGCGACCTGGCCGGGCTGCGCGTGCACCAGCCGAGGCTGGCCGCCGCCGGGTCGGCGCTGCACCTGTGGCCCGGTTCGGTGATCGGCACCGACGACGAGGCGGTGCTGCTGGCGAAAGTGGCGTACACCGCGTTCCAGGCGCACCTGGGCGAGCTGGTGCTGCGGCTGGGCCAGTCGCACGCGCTCGACGCCGACGCCGCCTGGCGGATCGTCCGCGAGGTCGTGGACGAGACCCTGGCCGGCCACGCCGACCACGCCTTCTACACCGCCCCGACGGTGCCGCACAAGGCGCTGACCCGCATGCGGCTGGCCGGGGCGGGCGACCTCTACATCCCGGTCGGCAACCCCCTGCACGGCCGCTGACCCCGCACCGCCCCACCCCCTGCCGGCATCGGCGTCGTGCCCGTGCTGTTCTAACGGCATGGAGGCAGCTGTGATCACCGGTGGCGGGGCGGTGCCGGAGCGGGTGGCGGCGGCGCTGCGCGGCGTGGCGGCGCCGGTGTGCGCGTACGTGTACGACCCCGGCGTGCTCACCGCGCGGGTCGCGGCGCTGCGGGCCGCGCTGCCCGGGGTGACGGTCTGCTACGCGGTCAAGGCCAACGGGCACCCGGCGATCGTCGCCGCCGCGGCCGCCGCCTGCGACGGGCTGGAGGTCGCCTCCGGCGGCGAGCTGGCGCTGGCCGAGGCGGCGGGCGCGCGGCGGATCGTGTTCGGCGGCCCGGCCAAGACCGACGCCGAGCTGGCGCACGCGCTGCGGCTGGGCGCGACGGTCAACGTGGAGAGCCCGCACGAGCTGCGCCGGCTCAGCCTGCTGGCGGAGCGGGCCGGGGTGACCGCGACGATCACACTGCGGGTCAACCGCGCCGACGCCGGCCTGCCGGGCACGCACGCGATGACCGGCGCGCCGACGCCGTTCGGCGTGGACGAGGCGCAGCTGCCCGAGGCGGTGGCGCTGGCCCGTACGTTGCCGGGCCTGGACCTGGCCGGGTGGCACCTGCACGCGGTCTCCAACAACCTCGACGCGGCGGCGCACGCGGCGTTCCTGGCCGAGGCGCTGCGCTGGTCGGCGCGCACCGCGGCGGCGCTGGGCGTGCCGCTGCGCACGGTCAACGCCGGCGGCGGCTTCGGTGTCGACTACACCGGCACGGCCGCGTTCGCGCTGGACGAGCTGCGGGTGGCGGTGCCCGACGGGGTCGAGCTGGTGGTCGAGCCGGGCCGGTGGCTGGCCGCCGACACCGGCTGGTACGCCGCCGAGGTGCTCGACCTCAAGCACACGCACGGGCGCTGGTTCGCGGTGCTGCGCGGCGGCACGCACCACTTCCGGCTGCCCGCCGCGTGGGGGTACAGCCATCCGTTCGCGGTGCTGCCGGTGCAGCGGTGGGACCACCCGTGGCCGCGGCCCGAGGTGACCGGGGTCGCGGTGGACGCGGTCGGCGAGCTGTGCACCCCGCGCGACGTGCTGGCGCGGGGGCAGGCGGTGGACCGGCTGCGCATCGGCGACGTGCTGGTCTTCGCGCGGACCGGCGCGTACGGCTGGGACATCTCCCACCACGCGTTCCTGCGCCATCCGCACCCCGAGTTCGTGGTGCTCTGACGGGTGCCGCGACCGCGCAGAGTGACCCTCGCATCTACCCAGCGAATCGGATGATCACGAGTCGGTCCGCCCTGTTCGGCCCGGCTTGACATCGTCCTAGACTGTGCCCGTCCACCACCACGTGTGGTGCGAGACACCCCCCTTACGCCCCCCTCGACACCCCTGAAAGCGGAGGCCCCGATGCCGAACGGCCGTAGCTCCGCGGTCCGATCGCACCGGCGCGGCGGCGCCCGGAAGCGCCGCGTCGCACCGTGGATCGTCATCCCGATGTCGGTCGTGCTGGTCGGTTCCGGTCTGACCATCGGGTACGTATACCTGATCAAGAACGCGTGCAGCGGCAGCGCCCAGGCCACCGTGGTCGCCGCCCCCGGCACCGCCGACCTGCTGCGCTCGCTGGCCGACAAGTGGGCCGAGACCGACCCCGCGGTCGACGGCCTGTGCGCCTCGGTGCAGATCGGCGTGCAGGAGACCGCCGCCACCGTGCAGGCGCTGGCCCACGAGTGGGACCCGAACACCTCCGGCCCGGCCCCCGACGTGTGGGTGCCGCCGTCGAGCGCCTGGGTCAAGTTCTCCGCCGCCAAGAGCGCCGTCGCCGACCAGCTGCTGCCCGACCGGCTGCCCAGCGTGGCACGGACCCCCGTGGTCATCGCGATGCCGAAGCAGGCCGCCCAGCAGTTCGGCTGGCCCGACGCGCAGCTCGACTGGAAGGACCTGCTCGACAAGCTCGCGCAGAACTCCTCGATCAAGGTCGGCATGAGCAACCCGGCCACCTCGACCGCGGGCCTGCTGGCGCTGTCGGCGATCATCGACGCGGACGACAACACCGAGGTGGACCCCGAGGAGCTCGGCCGCGTCTTCGCGCTGGAGCAGCGCGTGGCGGTGCAGAAGAACACCACCGACGAGCTGTTCGCCGAGTACGTCAAGGGCGCCGGCAAGACGCTCAACGCGTTCCCGGCGCTGGAGCAGGACATCGTCCGGCACAACACCGAGCACCCCGACCTGCCGCTGGTCGCCCTCTACCCGAAGAACGCCACCACCGAGGCGGACAACCCGTACCTGGTGCTGAAGAACGCGGGCTGGACCAACCCGGAGCGGATCGGCGCGGCCGAGGCGTTCCTGGACTACATCAGCGGCGACGCGGCCCGCGACGCCGTCCGCGAGCAGGGCTACCGCGACTCCAACCGGGTGCCCGGCCCGAAGCTCACCCCGGCCAACGGCGTGGTGAGCCAGCTGACCGCGCTGCCCGGCGGCGTGCTGCTGTCGGAGTCGATCACCCGGACCGTCGACACCTGGACGGCGCTGACCCGCCCCACCAACATGCTGCTGGTGCTCGACGTGTCGGGCTCCATGGGCGGTCTGGTGCGCGGCACCGGGCAGACCAAGCTGGACCTGACCAAGGCCGGCGCGCAGGAGGCCGTGGACATGTTCGGCGACGACGTCCAGGTCGGCCTGTGGGTCTTCTCCTCGCAGCAGTCGGGCAGCAAGGCCTACCGCGAGGTCGTCGGGCTGGGCAAGCTCACCGACGAGGTCGACGGCAAGACCCGCCGCGCCCAGCTCAAGACCAAGCTCAAGGGCCTGGAGCCCGGCGGCAACACCGGCATGTACGACACGGTGTGGGCGGCGTACCAGACCATGCAGAAGAACTACGTCGAGGGCGCGACCAACATGATCGTGCTGCTGTCCGACGGCGCCGACGACGACCAGCTGCAGGGCCTCAAGCTCGAGCAGCTCGTCGACAAGATCAAGGGCGCGGACGCGAAGAAGCCGGTCAAGGTGGTCACCATCGCCCTGGGCAAGCCGTCCAACAGCACCGCGATGGCGAAGATCTCGGCCGCCACGAACGTCAACACCTACAGCTCCGAGCGCTCGTACGACATCGGCAACGTCCTGCGCGCCGCCATCTTCGACTTCCAGCAGTAACCCACCGCGCCGCCGGACCCGGAGGACCTCCTCCCCGCCGGCGCAGTTCTTGAAGAGCTGTGGCCACAGGACCGTCCTGTGGCCACAGCTCTTCAAAAGTTGCGGCACGAGTCGAGGCGTGGCCCCGGGCGGACGGGTCAGATCAGGCCGTGCAGGGCGGCGCGGACGGGGGCGGCCTTGGCGGCGGCCTCGGCGACCTCGGCTGCGGGGTCCGAGTCGATGGTGATGCCGCCGCCCGCCCACACGTGCACGTCCTCGCCGTCGGCGACCACGGTGCGGATGGTCAGGCCGAGGTCGATCCCGGTCGGGCCGACCCAGCCCAGCGCGCCCATGCTGGCGCCGCGGCCCACGGGCTCCAGCGCGGCGATCTCGCGCAGCGCGGCCAGCTTCGGCGCGCCGGTGACCGAGCCGCCCGGGCAGACCGCCCGCAGCAGCCCGGCCAGGCCGGTGCCGGGCCGCACCAGCGCGGTCACGTCCGACTCGGCCTGCCACAGGTCGGCCCAGCGGCGTACGGCGAACAGCTCGGGCACCCGGACCGAGCCGGTGACGGCCACGTGCGACAGGTCGTTGCGCTGCAGGTCGACGATCATGATGTGCTCGGCGCGCTCCTTCGGCGAGGAGAGCAGCGCCTCGCGCCCGTCGGCGGTGGCCGGGGCGGTGCCCTTGATCGGCCGGGTCACGGCCCGGCCGTCGCGCACCTCGAGCAGCGTCTCCGGGGAGGCGCAGCCGATGGCCCAGCCGTCGCCGCGCAGGATCCCGGCGTACCGGGCACCGGGCAGCGAAGCGACCCGGCGCAGGGCGGGCAGCGGGTCCCCGGCGTACCCGGCGCGGGCGTGCCCGACCAGGTTGACCTGGTAGACGTCGCCTCGAGCGATGGCCGCACGGACCTCCTGCACCGCCTCGGCATGGCGCGAAGGGGTCCAGGAGGCACGCCACGGGCCCAGCCGCCACGGACCGGCAGATCGGTCGAACGCGCCACCCGGCGGCTCTGGCGGGCGTACGGTTGCGGCGTGTTCGTAGACCACGACGACCACGTCCGGCACGGCCGGCGCGGGGCTGCCCGCACCGGCGGCACCGCCGATCATCGCGGCCCCGCCCGCGGCCGAGACGAACAGCGCCGCGCCGCAGACGTCGTGCTCCGCCGAACCGCCCGATCCCGCCGACAGATCACGGACAGCCAGCCCGTGCCGGGCGAGAAAGCCCTCCACCAGGGCGGACGGGTCACCGGGGTCGCCCTGGCGCCACTCCATCCGGGAGCGTTCCCAGGCATGGTCCCGGCAGGTTGTGGGTATGCCCGGAATATCCCTGGCCATCCCGTGGGTGGGGGCTAGACCGACCGGCTTCATTCCGCTCGTCCGAAAGGTTGATTGTTAGAAAAGGCCTGCGTTACGTGCTCGTTAAAGGCTCGTTCGACTTGGTAGCGTGCGTCACTGTTGTGATCGACAGCACACCGGCGCCGGACAGTCTCTGACCGAGCTTCCAACGCCACCACCCCTAACCGAATCGCGGAGAACCCCGATGTTGTGCCAGCACCAACCGGTCTGCCCCTCAGCCGACGCGATCGACCACGACGCTGCGAAGGTCGTCGCATCCTTCCCTGAGCAGGGCTGGAGCCTGCTCTGCAACGGCGTCATCGTCTTCGAGGACACCGGCGAACTGCTCCCCGACGGGTCGAGCATCGCTCCGCACCGCGGGCCCGCGGTGCACGCCATGGCCTGACCTGACCCACCGGACCGCGGGGCGCGACGAGGCGCCCCGAAGATCAAACCATTCTCGCATCTGCCGCGCCGGCCCGAAGCCCGCGTCCGAAGACGCCTCCCCGGGCCGGCGGTCCTGACTCTCAGGCGAACGCCTCCGGCGGCGGGCACGAGCAGACCAGGTTCCGGTCGCCGTACGCCCCGTCGATGCGCCGCACCGGCGGCCAGTACTTCCCGGCGCGCTCGGTCGCGCCCGCCAGGCCCGGATAGGCCGCCACCGTCCGCGGGTAGGCGTGCTCCCACGAGTCCCCGGTCACCATCGCAGCCGTGTGCGGCGCGTTGACCAGCGGGTTGTCCCCGGCCGGCCACTCACCCGCAGCCACCTTGTCGATCTCGCGACGGATCGAGATCATCGCGTTCACGAACCGATCCAGCTCGCCCAGGTCCTCGCTCTCGGTCGGCTCCACCATCAGGGTGCCCGCCACCGGGAACGACATCGTCGGCGCGTGGAAGCCGTAGTCGATCAGGCGCTTGGCCACGTCGTCCACGGTCACGCCGGTGGCCTTGGTGATCGGCCGCAGGTCGAGGATGCACTCGTGCGCGACCAGGCCCTTGTTGCCGCTGTAGAGCACCGGGTAGTGCTCGCGCAGCCGCGCCGCGACGTAGTTGGCCGCCAGCACCGCGGTGCCCGTCGCCGCCGCCAGGCCCTCCGGGCCCATCATGCGCAGGTACGCCCACGGGATGGGCAGGATGCCCGCGCTGCCGTGCGGGGCCGCGCTGATCGCCGACACGTCCGCCGAACCGGGCAGGTACGGCGCCAGGTGCTGGCGCACCGCCACCGGGCCGACGCCGGGGCCGCCGCCGCCGTGCGGGATGCAGAACGTCTTGTGCAGGTTCAGGTGCGAAACGTCCGCGCCGAACTTGCCCGGCTTGGCGAAGCCGACCAGCGCGTTGAGGTTCGCGCCGTCGACGTACACCTGGCCGCCCGCCTCGTGCACCTTCGCGCACAGCGAGGCGATGCCGGTCTCGTACACGCCGTGCGTCGACGGGTAGGTGACCATGATCGCGGCGAGGTCGTCGCGGTGCTTCTCGATCGCCCGGTCCAGGTCGACCAGGTCCACGTTGCCCGAGTCGTCGCAGGCCACCACGACCACGCGCATGCCGGCCATCACGGCGCTGGCCGCGTTCGTGCCGTGCGCGCTGGACGGGATCAGGCACACGTCGCGGTGCGCCTCACCGTTGGCGCGGTGGTACGCCCGGATCGCCAGCAGGCCCGCGAGCTCGCCCTGCGAACCGGCGTTGGGCTGCACGCTGACCGCGTCGTACCCGGTGACCTCGGCCAGCCAGGCCTCCAGCTGCGCGATCAGGTCGCGGTAACCGGCGGTCTGGTGCCGCGGCGCGAACGGGTGCAGCTGGCCGAACTCCGGCCAGGTGACCGCCTCCATCTCCGTGGTGGCGTTGAGCTTCATGGTGCACGAGCCCAGCGGGATCATGCCCCGGTCCAGCGCGTAGTCCAGGTCGGACAGGCGGCGCAGGTAGCGCAGCATGGCCGTCTCGGAGTGGTGGCTGCGGAACACCTCGTGGGTCAGGAACTCGGTGTCCCGGGCCAGGTGCGCCGGGATCGCGGTGGCCTCGCGCGGCTCGGCCAGCTCCACGCCGAACGCGGCGCACACCGCCTTCAGGTGCGCGACCGTGGTGGTCTCGTCGCAGGAGATCCCGACCCGGTCGGCGTCGATCCGCCACAGGTTGATCCCGGCCTGCTCGGCCGCGGCGACGACGGTCTCGGCGCGGCCCGGCACGACCGCCGTGACGGTGTCGAAGAACGCCGTGTGCGCGATCTCCACGCCCCCGGTGAGCAGGCTGACCGCCAGGCGGCTCGCGCTGTCGTGCGCGTGGCGGGCGATCCGCCGCAGCCCGTCCGGGCCGTGGTAGACGGCGTACATGCTGGCCATGACGGCGAGCAGCACCTGCGCGGTGCAGATGTTGCTGGTCGCCTTCTCGCGGCGGATGTGCTGCTCGCGGGTCTGCAGGGCGAGCCGGTACGCCCGGGTGCCGTCGACGTCCTTGGAGACGCCGACCAGGCGGCCGGGCAGCGAGCGCTCCAGCCCGGTGCGCACCGCCAGGTAGCCGGCGTGCGGGCCGCCGAAGCCCATCGGCACGCCGAAGCGCTGGGCGCTGCCGCAGGCGATGTCGGCGCCGATGCTGCCCGGCGCGCGGACCAGGGTCAGCGCCAGCAGGTCGGCGGCGACCGAGACCAGGGCCTGCCGGGCGTGCGCGGCCTCGATCAGCGCGGCGTGGTCGCGCAGCGCGCCGGAGGCGCCCGGGTACTGCAGCTGCAGGCCGAAGAACTCCGCCGGCAGCGGCTCGGTGTCCAGGTCGAGCACCCGCACCTCGATGCCGAGCGGCTCGGCCCGGGTGGTGATCACGTCGATGGTCTGCGGCAGGGTGTCCGCGTCGACCACGAACACGTTGCTCTTGCTCTTGGCCGCGCGGCGGGCCAGCGTCATCGCCTCGGCGGCGGCGGTGCCCTCGTCCAGCATCGAGGCGTTGGCGGTGGCCAGGCCGGTCAGGTCGGTGACCACGGTCTGGAAGTTGAGCAGGGCCTCCAGCCGCCCCTGGCTGATCTCCGGCTGGTACGGCGTGTACGCCGTGTACCAGGCCGGGTTCTCCAGCACGTTGCGCTTGATCACGCCGGGGGTGTGCGTGCCGTAGTAGCCCAGGCCGATCATGGAGGTGGCCACGGTGTTGCGGGCGGCGAAGGCGCGCAGCTCGGCGATGGTCTCCGCCTCGGTGGCGGCGACGGGCAGGTCCAGCGCCCCGTGCCAGCGGATCACCTCGGGGATGGCGGCGTCCATCAGCTCCTCGATCGAGGAGTACCCGATGGCGTTGAGCATGCGCTCGGTCTGGTCGGGACCGGGGCCGATGTGACGTTCGACGAAAGCGCTCATGTGAGACTCCGGGGTCGAGGACGTGTTAGGTCCTCCCCCTCTGTCGCGGCGTCGCTCCAGAGTCGCCATGCCCGTTGTGGTCCGGGTGCCTGAGAGGTTCCGGGGAGGAATTGCCCCTTCGGCGCCGCTGCACGCGGTCTCTCCCACACGGGTGTGCCGGCACCGCCCACGCTACCAGCCCTCGTGTTTCCGCACCGTAACCTATGCCACTCCGCTCGGCCGAGTGTCGATCTCCCCAGCTCATGATCGCGCGACCTGCCCGGCACATGGGCGTATCGGGCGCCGCGATACGCCCATGTGCCAGGCAAGTCGAATGATCAAGGGAGGAGGACGACCTTGCCGACGGTGGCCCGGGTCTGCAGGGCGTGGTGGGCGGCGGCGGCCCCGGACAGCGGGAACTCGGTGATCGCGGGGGTGAACCAGCCCTCGGCGGCCTCGCGCAGGGCCTGCTCCTCCAGCGGGCGGAGACCGCCGACGACCTTGAGCATCGCGGGCCCGAGCGCCGAGGACGCGGTGATGCCCCGGGCGTAGAGGTCCTGCGTGGTGATCTCGGTCGCACTGCCGGCGGACCAGCCGAAGATCAGGAAGCGGCCCGCCGGGGCGAGCAGCTCCAGGGCCGCCCGGCCCGCCGCGCCGCCGACGCCGTCCAGCACCACGGTCAGGTCCCGCTCCCCCAGCTCGGCGCGGACCTTGTCGGCCCAGCCCGGCTCGTTGTAGTCGGCGGCGACGTCCGCGCCGTTGCACAGCACCCGGGCCACCTTGTCCGGCCCGCCCGCCGCGCCGACGACCAGCGCCCCAGCCCGCTGGGCCGCCTGCACGAACAGCGTGCCCAGGCCGCCGGCCGCGCCGGTGACCAGCACCGCGTCGCCCTCGCGCAGCCCCGCCAGCCGCAGCACGCCGACCGCCGTCCGCCCGGTGCCGATCATGGCCACGGCGGCGGGCGCGCTCAGCCGCTCCGGGATCTCGTGCAGGGACGTGACCCCGGCGACGGCGCGCTCGGCGTACCCGCCGCTGGCCATGCCGAGATGGGCGACGACGCGGCGGCCCCGCCAGGCGGGATCCACGCCCGGACCGGTCGCCGCCACCCGCCCGGCGACCTCACGACCGGGGGTCATCGGCAGCTGGGGCAGCGGGAACGGCACCGCCCCGCCGGCGCGGATCGTGGTGTCGATGAGGTGTACGCCTGCCGCCTCGACCTCGATCAGCACCTGGCCGTCGCCGGGCACGGGGTCCGGGACCTCCTCGTAGCGCAGGTTCTCGGCGGGGCCGAACTCGTACTGCCGGATGGCGCGCATGGTCACTCCTGGGTGCGTCGGTGTCGACCGACGCTAAAACCTCAAGCCGACTTGAGGTCAAGCTCCGTCGGCGCGCACCGACCGGTCCCAGTCCGCTATGTGCGGCGGCGGATGCGATCCACCTGCGCCTCGACGGCCGCCTCGTCGACCATGCCCAGCTCGGCGCGGCGCCGCAGCTTGTATTCGACGTCGCGCGCCAGCGGCGTGTCCCGGCACTTGCGCCAGCGCATGGACATCCACCTGGACTTCTTCACGTACAGCCGGACCTCGACCTGCTCGGCCGCCTCCGGCTCGACGGCCGGACCGGTCGCGTCCCACAGCACCTGGCGCTCGCGGTGCCGGTCGGCCCGGTTCGGCGTGCGCTTGTTGCGGCGGATGCTCTTGCGGGAGCTCTTGTCGTTCTCGCCGTAGTCGTTGCGCCGATCCTTGGCGTAGCTCAGCGCCTTCTTCTCCTGCGGGGACCTGCGTCGCCCCTGCCACCACTCGATATCCGTCGGCACGGATGTCACGGTAGGCGCGGCACCGGTGCCGGACAACCGGATTCCCCCGGTCACCGCCTCCGTACAATCGGCGCTGTGCCGCAGATCGTGCAGTTGCTGGCCTCGCCCGTCCGCCGGTTCCAGGGCCGCCCGGCCGACGGCCCCGCCCCGGCCCCGCCGGGCGAGCTGGTCCAGGAGGTGCGCATCCGCGCCGCGCTCGGCATCGTCGGCGACCGCTACTTCGCCAAGCAGGCCCACCGCGACGCGACCGTGACGGTGATCGCGCAGGAGTCGCTGCCCGAGGGCACCGGCCTGGCGCAGGTGCGGCGCAACATCCTGACCGCCGGCATCGACGTGGACGCCCTGGTCGGGTCGGTGCTCGTGCTGGACAGCGGGGACGGGCCGGTCCGCCTCAAGGTGCAGCGGCCGGCGAACCCGTGCGCCTGGATGGACGTGACCATCGGCCCCGGCGCGTGGCGCGCCCTGCGCGGCAGGGGCGGCATCCGGTGCACCCCGCTGAACGACGGCGTCCTGCGCGTCGGCCCCGTCACCGCCACGATCGAGACCCCCCTACCGACCCCCTGACCCGCCAGCGGCCGGCGGTCGCGGGCCCGCGGTCGCGGGGCCGGCGGCGGAGATCGCTGTCTCCGGTCGGAAAGTGTGGTGCAGTCTTACTTCTCGACCGGAAACAGCGATCTTCGCAGGCCACGCCGCCTCCTCAGGCCCGCGCGGACCAGGTGAGCCAGGTGTACGGCACCGGCTGGGCGCTGTTCCACGCGTCGGCCTGCTCCTGCGGGACGCGGGTGTAGCCCGCCCCGGTGTAGCAGCGCAGCGCGGTGGTGTTGTCCGGGTGCACCCGCATGAACACGGCCGGGTGGTGTTCGCGGGCCAGCTCGGTCAGCCGGGACACCAGGTGGCGTCCGAGCCCGCGGCCCCGGTGCGCGGGAGCCACGATCAGGCGGGCCAGCTCGACCTCGCCCTCCTCGTCGTCGCGCCACAGCTCGCCGTAGCCGACCAGCTCCTCGCCCTCGACCAGCGCGTACGCGTAGACGTCCGCCGTCGCCGCCCAGCCCGCCACGACCTCGGCCGACACCGCGTCACGCGAGCACCAGCGCCGGCACTCCTCCGCCGACTCCGGCCAGCCCGCGACCGTGTCCGCGTCCTCCGGCTCGAATCCCCGCAACCTCATCCCGAACAGCCTCCCTCCGGCCCTACGGCGGGCGATGTTATCGAGCACCGACCCGGGTCGTGGCGCAATTTCGGCGTACCCGCTGAACCAGCTTCTGCCGCGACGCGGCAGGCACCCGGTGCTCCGTCACCGGGCGCCGCCGAGCGCCGTGAAGTCGCGGCGGCGACCTTGCGTCAGGCCGGTTGCGGGGACCACGAGCGGTTCCGCTCGGCCCAGCGGACGATCCGGGGCGTGAGCAGGCCCACCACCACGAACACCGCGCCGAGCAGCAGCCAGCCGGGCACGCCCCAGGTGATGCAGCACAGGGCCAGGATCGACGGAGCCGCCACGCCCGCCGCCCCGGTGCCCATCCCGAACAGCCCGGTGTACTGGCCCTGGGCGTGCGCCGGCGCCAGGCTGAACCGCAGCTCCAGCGACCCGGCCGTGTGCCACAGCTCGCCCACCGTGTGGATGACCACGCCGACGACGATGAGCGCGACGGCGACCCAGCCGGGCGCCCCCGCGGCCGCCGCGATCGCGGCCATGCCGAGGATGAACGCGACCCCCGACCGGCGCATGGCCCGGCCCGCCGTGGTGACGTCGTCGACCCCGCGGCTGGCCCGCACCTGGAGGATCACCACCAGTGCGGTGTTGACCAGCGCCGTCAGCCCGACGGTCCACCGGGGCGCGTCGGTGCGCCCGACGATCCACAGCGGCAGCGCGAAGATCAGAACCTGGTGGTGCACCGACATGACCGCGTCAAGCAGCACGAACGCCACGTACCCACGGTCCTTGAGCACCGGCCAGCGGCCCTCGCTCGGCGGCGCGGGCACGGGTGGCAGCGACGGCAGCAGCATGACGATGGCGGCGCTCGCCACGAAGCTGAGCGCGTTCGCGGCCACCAGCGCCAGGTACGCCGTGCGGGTGTCGGCCTGCACCGCGAAGCCGGTCGCCACCGCGGCGCAGCTCCCGGCCAGGTTGGCCACCGAGCGCAGGTAGGCGCGGAAGCGGGTGAGCTGGCCGCCGCCGTAGCCCCGGACCAGCGGCCCCCGGGCCGCGCCGCCGGCGGAGCGGGCGAGCTCCCCCACGCACAGCGCGACGAGGACGAGCCAGAACGTCTGGACGAACACCAGCGCCGCCATGGCCGCGCCCTGGACGACCAGCATCGCCAGGTACACCTCGCGCGGCCCGCGCTGGTCGGCGATGCGCCCGACCGGCACGCCCGCGAGCAGGCCGACGCCCGCGGCCAGGCCCATGCCCAGGCCGACCTGGGCCAGCGGCAGCCCGACCACGCGGGTGAAGTACAGCGCGGCGCTGACCATGAACACGCCGGTGCCGATCATGTTGACGAACGTCGCGAGCGCCAGCAACCGCTGGGATCGCGTCTGCGGCACGAGCCCGCGGCGGATCAGCTTCCGCAGCGGGCCGGCACCGAGGTCGCCGGTCTCCTGGTCAACGGCCGCTTCGTGTGAAACGCGCACAGAATCCCCCATTCTGTTTCGGAGCAACCGGGCCAAATTAGCCAGTCGCATCCGGCTGCGCGATCATTCCGCCGGCCGATACCGCAAAGGGCTGGGAGCTGCTAATTTTCTTGGTGTGAGCGGCACGGTGGCTCACTCGTGACGCCGGCCCCGGAGCAGCGGCGGACCCTGCCCCTGAGCAGCGCGGATGATGCCGTTCGGCAATGGACTACCGCCGACCACCGCGCTGGCGCGCTTGCTGTGCGAACCGCCTCGACGGACCCTCAGGGTGACCGCGATCACGTCATCGGCCGCCGCCTCCGCAACGCTGTCGATCCGGGCGGCCGCCGTTCGTATGGGTGACGAGGGCCGGTGCGGATCCGGCCACGTGCGGGAAGGAGACGGCATGCGCACGCTCACCGTGATCGAGTTCATCACCCTCGACGAGGTCATGCAGGGGCTCGGGTCGCCGGACGAGGACCGCGACGGCGGCTTCGCGCACGGCGGCTGGTCCGCCGCGTACTTCGACCAGGCCCAGGCCTCCGCCGCGGCGGAGGGGCTCAAGGCGACGACGGCGTACCTGTTCGGCCGCCGGACGTACGAGAAGATGGCGGCCTTCTGGCCGCACCAGCCCGCCGAGAACCCGATGGCGGCGCACCTCAACACCACCCCGAAGCACGTCGCCACCCGCACCCTGACCGACGTGCGCTGGCCTGGCGCACACATCATCGACGGGGACCTGGTCCCCGCGGTCCAGGAGCTGAAAGCCTCAGGTGAGGGCACCATCGCCGTCCTGGGCAGCGGCGTGCTGGTCCAGGAGCTCATGGCGCGCGACCTGGTCGACGCCTACCAGCTGTTCCTGCACCCGCTGCTGATCGGCACCGGCAAGCGCCTGTTCCGCGACCTGCCCCGGCCCCAGCGGCTGAACCTGGTGGGCTGCACCCCGACCAGCACGGGGGTGCTGATGCTCGGGTACGAGGTGGTCTGAGGCACCGACGCGCGGCCCGCACGCCGCCCGGCCGGCCGGCGGCCCGGTTCAATCGGTCCACACGCGCTTGCCGTGCACCGTCTGTGCGTGCCGCAGCGCGTGGCCGAGGACGGACCGATGACATGTCCGGGCAGCCTAGCCCCCGCAGGGCCGGTCCGGGTGCGGCCATCGGTGTCCGGCACCCCCACTAGGCTGATCGTCATGACGTACGTGGCAGAGCCGAAGCGATACGACGACATGATCTACCGCCGCAGTGGCCGCAGCGGGCTGAAGCTGCCCGCGATCTCGCTGGGACTGTGGCACAACTTCGGCCACGAGCGCCCCTGGGAGCGCCAGCGAGACATCGTGCGGCGCGCGTTCGACCTCGGCGTCACCCACTTCGACCTGGCCAACAACTACGGCCCGCCGCCCGGCGCGGCGGAGCTGAACTTCGGCCGGATGCTCGCCACGGACCTGAAGCCGTACCGGGACGAGCTGGTCATCGCGACGAAGGCCGGCTACGACATGTGGCCGGGGCCGTACGGCGAGTGGGGTTCGCGCAAGTACCTGACCGCGTCGCTGGACCAGTCGCTGCAGCGGATGGGCCTGGACTACGTCGACGTCTTCTACTCGCACCGCTTCGACCCGCAGACGCCGCTCGAGGAGACGATGGGCGCGCTGGACGCGGCCGTGCGCGCGGGCAAGGCGCTGTACGTCGGCATCTCGTCGTACACGTCGGCGCAGACGCTGGAGGCGGCCGCGATCCTGAAGGACCTGGGCACGCCGCTGCTCATCCACCAGCCGTCGTACTCGATGATCAACCGCTGGACCGAGCGCGACCAGCTGCTGGACACGCTGGAGACCGTCGGCGCGGGCTGCATCGCCTTCTCGCCGCTGGCGCAGGGCCTGCTCACCGACCGCTACCTCAAGGGCGTGCCGGACGACTCGCGCATCCGCACCAGCCGCTTCCTCAACGAGGACGCGCTGACCCCGAGCAACCGGGCGAAGGTCGACGGCCTCAACGCGATCGCGCGGCGGCGCGGGCAGTCGCTGGCGCAGCTCGCGCTGGCCTGGGCGCTGCGCGACGAGCGGATGACCAGCCTGGTCATCGGTGCGTCCAGCGTGGCGCAGCTGGAGGACAACATCGCGGCGCTGGGCAACCTGCACTTCACGGACGCCGAGCTGACCGAGATCGACCAGTTCGCGACCGAGGCCGAGATCGTCGTCTAGCGATGGAGGACGAGCGGCTCGTCACCGAGCACAGCATCCTGTCGGTGGTGGTGGGCTCGCGGGCGTACGGCCTCGCGGGCCCCGCCTCCGACACCGACCGCCGCGGCGTGTTCGTCGCGCCGACCCGGCTGTTCTGGGGCCTGGACAAGCCGCCGACGCACGTCGACGGGCCGGCCGAGGAGCAGTTCTCGTGGGAGGTGGAGCGGCTGTGCACGCTGGCGCTGACCGCCAACCCGACGGTGCTGGAGTGCCTGTGGTCGCCGCTGGTGGAGCTGCTGACGCCGACCGGGGAGCGGCTGCTGGCGGTGCGCGGCGCGTTCCTGTCGCAGCGCGCCGCCGACACCTACGGCCGGTACGCCGCGGACCAGTTCGCGAAGCTGCGCGCGCACCGCGAGCGCACCGGCGAGGTGCGCTGGAAGCAGGCCATGCACATGCTGCGGCTGCTGCGGGCCGGGGCGCACGTGCTGCGCACCGGGCAGGTGCTGGTCGACGTCGCCGACGAGCGGGAGCTGCTGCTGTCGGTCAAGCGGGGCGAGGTGCCGTTCGCCGAGGTGTCGGCGCTGGCCGAGCAGCGCTCGAAGGAGCTCGCGGCGGCGGCCGCCGACAGCGTGCTGCCCGCCGAGCCGGACCGGGCGGTGGTGGACGCGTTCCTGGTGGGCGTACGCGAGGAAGGGCTGGGCTCCGCCGTTCGGTGAGCGCCCCGCTCCGGTCGGGTGACCTTACGGCGACGGACGGTCGTCACGGATACTGACGCGCGTGACCCGACCCCTCGGCCGCCGCCTCGCCGTGCTCACCGCCGCCCTGTTCGCGCTCACCGCAGCCGCCTGCGACTCGGCCGCGCCGGAGCCCTCGTTCGTGCCGCCGTCGGCGGCCGCGTCCGGTGGCACGCCGTCGCCGCAGCCGGGGTCGGCCGCGTTCACCGGCTGGCACGACCCCGCCAACTCGGGCAAGCCGTGGGGCGAGAAGGTGCAGGGCCTGCTCACCTTCCGCGGCAACCCGACGCGCACCTTCTACGGCACCGGGCCGATGCCCAAGACGCAGCCCGAGCAGCTGTGGAAGTTCCCGAAGTCGGGCCAGATGTGCCGCAACTCCAAGGACGAGACCGGCGTGCGGCTGTGGTGCGGCATGGGCTGGACCGGCCAGCCCGCGGTGTTCGAGCGCGACGGGCGCACCTGGCTGGTGTTCGGCGCGTACGACGGCAACGTGCACTTCCTCGACGCCGAGACCGGCGAGCGGATCCTGCCCGACTTCCCCACCGGCGACATCATCAAGGGCTCGGTGACCGTCGACCCCGACGGGTTCCCGCTGCTCTACACCGGCTCGCGGGACAACTTCTTCCGCGTCATCGCGATGGACCGGGACAAGCCGAAGGAGCTGTTCAAGCTCGACGCGTACGCGGTCAAGCCGACGATGTGGAACAACGACTGGGACAGCTCCCCGATCGTCATCGACGACTACGTGTTCGAGGGCGGCGAGAACAGCCAGTTCCACGTGCTCAAGCTCAACCGCGAGTACGACGCGCAGGGCAAGGTGACGGTGCGGCCGGAGTTGGTCTGGCACACCCCGGGCTGGGACTCCCAGCTGCTCAAGGACGCCGGGCACCAGACCGTGTCCATCGAGAACTCGGTCAACGTCACCGGGAACACCATCTACTTCGCCAACTCGGCCGGGCTGGTGCAGGGCTGGGACATCAGCGGGCTCAAGGAGGGCAGGAAGCCCAAGCGGGTGCTGCGCTTCTGGACCGGCGACGACACCGACGGCTCGATCGTCTCCGACGAGCAGGGCATGCTGTACGTCGGCTCGCAGTACGAGAAGGGCAACGCCCGCTCGAAGGCGATGGGCCAGATGATGAAGCTCGACCCGAGCAAGCCCGACGACCCGGTGGTGTGGAAGGTCGACGACCACGCCACGAAGCCCGCGGGCATCTACAGCACCGTCGCACTGCACAAGGACATCGTGATCTACGGTACGCACGGCGGCGAGCTGCTCGGCATCGACCGGATGAGCGGCGAGGTCCGCTGGCGCTACAAGCTCGCCGGGTTGGGCCACGGCTCGCCGGTGATCGTCGACGACGTGCTGGTCATCGGTGACTGCAGCCGGGGCTACCTGCACGCGTTCGACGTCGCCGACACGTCGGCGGCGCCGAAGCCGCTGTGGAAGATCAAGCCCGGGCTGTGCATCGAGTCGACCCCGGCCGTGTGGAAGGGCCGCATCTACGTCGGCACCCGCGCGGGCCAGATCCACGCCCTGGGCCTGCGATGACGGTCACTGTGCCGGACTGGGCCGGCGCGGTCGCCGACGAGCAGCCGTACCCGCTGGTCTTCGCGACGGTCAGCGGCGCGCACCTGTACGGGTTCGCCTCGGTGGACTCCGATGTGGACCTGCGCGCCGCGCACGTGCTGCCCATCGCGGAGGTGGCCGGGCTGCGGCGCGGCCCGGAGACGATCACCCACACCGGCGACCGGGACGGCGTCGAGCTGGACCTGGTCACCCACGACCTGGCCAAGTGCTGCCGGCTGCTGCTGGGCCGCAGCGGCGACGTGCTGGAGCAGGTGACCTCGCCGCTGGTGGTGCGCAGCTCGCCGGTGCACGAGGAGCTGCTGTCGCTGGTGCCGAGCTGCCTGAACGCCGGCTACGGCGCCCACTACCTGGGCTTCTCGGAGTCGTCGGAGAAGCTGTTCGCGAAGACCGGCGAGCTCAAGCCGGCCCTGTACCTGCTGCGGGTGCTGGCCACCGGGCTGCACCTGATGCGCACCGGGCAGGTCCAGGCCGACCTGAACCTGCTGTACGCCGAGGCGAAACTGCCCTACGTGCCGGAGCTGATCGCGGCCAAGCTCCAGGGTGAGCACCGCCGCCTCGGGGTGGACCCGGGGCTGCCCGGACCCGATGTGATCATGGCCGATGCGGTCCGGCTGCGCGCCGAGCTCACCGAAGCGAAGGCGGCGACCGGGCTGCCGCAGCAGCCGGCCGCCGCCGACGCCCTGCACGATCTGGTCGTGCGGGCCCGCCTGCGCCCCTGACCGACACAGGCGGGGGTCCGTGTTACCGCCGACGCCAGTTGCGCCCGCGCACGGCGGTGGCGAAGCCGGCCAGGTGCAGCGCGACGAACAGCAGGCCCAGGATGGTCAGCGTGCCGGGGGTGAACAGCGGCTCCAGGCTCTCGCCGAGCAGGTCCAGTAGCAGCGCGAACCCGAAGCAGATCGCGGCGATGATCGCGAACATGGTTACTCCAAAGAGGTCAGTGTGGGGTGGTGCACTGGCACTGAGGTGTCCGCGGGGGCCGTTCGGTAAACCTGGCCGAGCGGCTTTGCTCTGCTTACGAATACGCACCCGAGCTGGCGCGTATCCGTAAGCAGAGCAAAGCGGGCCGCCCTCAGCGCAGCGGCACCCGCAGCCGGCCGTCGTCCGTGGTCGTGACCTGGGTGCCGAGCTCGGCGCACGCCTTGCCGAAGCGCCAGCCGATCCACTGCGCCTCGTGCGGCACCGCGAGCCGGGTGCGCGTGAAGTCCAGCGCCAGCGGCACCGCCTCGGCCGACACCGGCCCCTGCTCGTCGACGGTCACCTCGAACAGCAGCCCGAGGTCGTTGCGCAGCCGCGGGTCCACCGCGTAGTCGTCCACGAAGTCGCCCATGTCGTACAGCACCGGGCCGTGCACCCCGTGGAACACGTGCGCCGAGTGCCCGGCCACCAGCGTCGCGCCCGCCTCCAGCAGCCGCGCCGCGGCCTCGCGTACGTGCTCCACCGGGCCCGGGGTCATGTTCGGCCCCCAGTGCGGCGTCACCAGGGCCACGTCGACCTGGCCGGCCATCTCGGCCACCAGGTCGGTGAGCCACCCCGGCACGCCATGCCGCAGGTCCGCGTACGCCACGCCGGGTCCGAGCTCGGTGGCGGCGAAGTCCTCGGGGTGGTCGGTGACGCCGAGCACGCCCACCCGCAGCCCGCCCGCCTCCAGCAGCCGCCAGGCGCGGGCCTGGGCCAGGTCGGCCCCGGCCCCGGTCACCGCGATCCCGGCGCGGGCCAGGTGGTCCAGGGTGTCGGTGAGCGCCGGCACGCCGAAGTCGAGCGCGTGGTTGTTGGCCAGGGTCACGCAGTCCACGCCGAGCCAGGCCAGCAGCCCCGCGGCACGCGGCGGGGCACGGAAGAAGAACGGCTTGCCCGGCGCGGGCCACGGCTCGCCCCGGTCCGAGATGCAGCATTCCAGGTTGACCACGCACAGGTCGGCCCCGGCGGTGAGCTCGCGGACGGCCTCGGTGACGATCTCCTGGTACCCCGCCTGGCCCACGGTGAGCCGCTCCGCGACACACCTGCCCAGCATCGTGTCCCCCGCCAGCACGAGCTTCACGCCCTCATTCTCCCCCGCCATCGGCCGATCCGCGATCTTGCGGGCGATGTGGCCGGCGACCCGGCCGGATCGGGCAGCACGGGAGCCACCCGCGCAAGATCCCTCCCGGGTGGCGTCACGAGGGATGATGGGTGGGCGAGGAGGACGGCATGCGGCCGACGCTGAAGCTGGGCAGCATCGCCGGCATCCCGGTCGGCGTGCACTGGTCGGTCCTGGTGATCATGCTGCTGCTGGGCCAGGGGCTGGCGACCGCCGTGCTGCCCGCGGGCGCGCCCGGCGTGTCCACCGGGGCGTACTGGACCGCCGCCGCCGCGGTCACCGTGCTCTTCCTGCTGTCCCTGCTCGCCCACGAGCTCAGCCACGCGGTCGTGGCCCGCCACTACGGCGTACCCGTCAAACGGATCACGCTATGGCTGCTGGGCGGCGTCGCCGAGCTGGAGGCCGAGCCACCGCACGCCCGCGCCGACCTGCTCGTCGCCATCGCCGGGCCGCTGGCCAGCCTCGGCGCCGCGGCCGTGTTCGGCGCCGCCGCCGGCGGGCTCTACCTCACCGGCCTGGCCCCGCTGGTCTGGGTGGCGCTGGGCTGGCTGGCGCTGGTCAACGCCGTGCTCGCCGTGTTCAACCTGCTGCCCGGCGCGCCCCTGGACGGCGGCCGCGTGCTGCGCGCCGCCCTCTGGTGGTGGCGCGGCGACCGGGCCTTCGCCGCCCGCGCCGCCGCCCGCACCGGGATGGTCGTCAGCGCCCTGCTGATCGCCGCCGGCACGCTGCAGATCGTGTGGGCCGCCGACTTCGGCGGGTTGTGGCTGGTGCTGCTCGGCTGGTTCCTGCTCTTCGCGGGCCAGGCCGAGCAGGCGGACGCGCGGCTGCGCGGCGCGCTGGCCGGGCTCGCCGTCCGCGACGCGATGATCCCGCCGCCCGTCAGCGGCTACGTCACCCAGCGCCTCACCGACTTCGCCGACGTCGCCGCCGCCCAGCGCCCCGCCGACGCGTACCCGGTGCTCGACCCCGACGGGCGCCCCGCGGGCCTGGTCACCCTGTTCGCCATGGCCCGCGTCCCCGAGGCCCGCCGCCCGGAGGCGACGCTGCGCGACGTACGCATCCCGCTGGAGCGCCTCGCCGTGCTGTCCCCCGACACCCCCCTCGACGAAGCCGCCCGCAGCGTGGTCTCCTCCCGCCTCCCCGCCCTCGTCATCGACCAGGGCATCCTCGTCGGCCTGCTCACCACCGCCGACCTCAACCGCCTCATCGACCTGTCCACCCTCCGCAAAGGAAGGGCACCCTCCTAGAGCGCCTGGCGACGCCGGCCGACCCCGCTCGGGCGGGCCGACCGGCGTCGCGCCGCGGCGGCGTGGCGGAGCCCGCGTAGCCACCGATACCACCGGATCTGTGCAATCCATGACTATCGCCGCGCACCTTCGGGTAGATGTCATCTCGACGGACGTGATCCACCTCGGGAGGAACCATGACCCAGACCGCAGGCACCGGCAAGAGCAAGGCCACCACCGCCACCAAGAAGGCCACCAAGGCGGCGAAGAGCACCGCGGCCACGAAGACCACCGCGGCTGCGAAGACCGCGACGGCGAAGGCCGCGAAGACGACCGCCACGGCCAAGGCGGCGAAGAGCACCGCGACGGCCAAGACCGCGACCGCGCGGGCCAAGTCGCCGCAGGGCAAGAAGTCGATGCCGGCCACCGCCGTCGGCCAGGACGCGATCGCGCTGCTCAAGGACGACCACAAGGTCGTCGAGAAGCTGTTCAAGCAGTTCGAGAAGGCCGGCGACACGGCGTACGCCAAGAAGCGCCAGATCGTCGACGAGGTGATCAAGGAACTGACCACGCACGCGTACATCGAGGAGACGCTGTTCTACCCGACCGCCCGCAAGGCGGTCCCGGAGACCAAGGAGCACGTGCTGGAGAGCGTCGAGGAGCACCACGTGGTGGCCTGGATGCTGTCGGAGCTGAAGGAGGCCGACCCGCGTGACGAGCGCTTCGACGCCAAGATGATGGTGCTGATGGAGAACGTGCGCCACCACGTCGAGGAGGAGGAGCAGGAGTGGTTCCCCGAGGTGCGCAAGAAGATGAGCCGCGCTGACCTCAAGGAGCTGGGCGCGAAGATGGAGGCGGCCAAGGCCAAGGCCCCGGCCGACCCGCTGTCGCTCAGCAGCGCCAAGTCCTGACCCACCGGTGCCGCGCAGCCCTGGACGTCATCACGTCCAGGGCTGCGGCCTGTGCACGGTCCGGTGGACCGGCGGCGAGGTCCGGCCGCCTATACGTCGCGAGCTGGGTCAAGGCGTTAAGAAGGTGCCCTTCCGCTACGCATGGCGTTAAGAAGGTGCCCTTCCTTTCAGGGCGTACGCGTCGTGGACGGCGGCGGCGTGGGGGTCGTTGTTGAAGTAGACGTAGACCGGGGACGTGGCGGGGAAGGTGTCGGTGATGCGGGCGAGCCAGGAGTCCAGGGCGGCGCGGCCGTAGCGGGGGCGTGGCGTGGCGCGGCCTTCGTGCAGGCGGAGGTAGCCGAAGGAGGCGGTGCGCCAGAGCGGGGTGACCGGGCGGCCGAGGCGGTCGGCCCAGCACAGGGCGGCGTCGTGGGCGCCGAGCACGGCGCGGGTCTCGTCGGTCCACCAGGAGCGGTGGCGGGGTTCGACGGCCACGCGTACGCCGTCGGGAAAGCAGCGCAGCACCGCGTCCAACGCGGCCGGGTCGGCGCGCAGGGTGGGCGGGAGCTGGAGCAGGACGGGGCCGAGGCGGTCGCCGAGGGCGCCGGTCACACCGAGGAAGCGGGCGACGGGTTCGGCCGGGTCGCGCAGGCGCTTGATGTGGGTGAGGTAGCGGCTCATCTTGACCGCCATCAGGAAGCCGTCGGGGAGCTGGTCGCGCCACTGGGCGAAGGTGTCGCGCGGCGGCAGGCGGTAGAAGACGCTGTTGACCTCGACCGTGTCGAACTGCTCGGTGTAGTGGCGCAGCCAGAGGCGCTGCGGCAGGCCCTTCGGGTAGAACGGGCCGCGCCAGTCGCGGTACTGCCAGCCGGAGGTGCCGACGACGATCACCGTTCCAGTGTCCACCCGGGAGGGGCGGCGGCGGCGGCGCATGTGATCATCGGGTATGCCGTTGCACAGCGTCCACGACCGGGGCGAGCTGGCCGGGCTGCTGGGCGGCGATCCCGCGCTGCACGCGTACCAGCTCGGCGACCTCGACGACTTCTTCTGGCCGTACACGAGCTGGTATCGCCTGGACGACGCGGTGGCGCTGATGTACCACGGCGGCGGGATGCCGACGCTGCTGGCCTTCGACCGCGCACCGCGCGCCTCGCACGCCCTGCTGGCGGCGCTGGCCCCGCTGCTGCCGCGCCGCTTCTACGCCCACCTGTCACCGGGCGCGGAGCTGGTGCTCGCGGACGGCTTCGACGCGGTGCCCGGCGGCCCGCATCTGAAGATGGCGCTGACCGACCACACCGCGCCGGCCGGGGCTGCCCCGCTGGGCGGCGCGCTCGGCCCGGCCGACCTGGCCGAGGTGCTGGCGCTGTACGCGGTCGCGTACCCGGAGAACTGGTTCGACGCCCGGATGCTGGAGACCGGGCAGTATGTCGGCGTGCGCCGCGACGGCGTGCTGCTGGCCGTGGCCGGGGTGCACGTGTGGTCGCCGAAGTACCGGGTGGCGGCGCTGGGCAACGTCACCACGCATCCGGACGCGCGCGGGCAGGGCCTGGCCCGGGGCGCCGTCGCGGCGCTGTGCCGGCGGCTGCTGGACACGGTCGACCACGTGACGCTGAACGTGAAGGCCGACAACGCCGCCGCGCTGGCCCTCTACGCAGGGCTGGGCTTCACCCGCACCGCGGAGTACGGGGAGTTCGCCTTCACCGCCCGTTGACGATCACCGCCGACGTCCCTACGCTCGACGCCGTCCGGTCGTGTTGGATTTCGTTTGAACGGGTGGGAAATCGATGGCCGACTCCGAACTCGTGGCGCTGCGTGCCGAGGGCGTGTCCCTCGTGCTCGACATCGCCGGGCCCCGGCTGCCCCGGGTCCTGCACTGGGGCGCTCCTCTCGGTGAGACCGACCCGGACCTGCTGGGCCAGCTGCTCGCCGCGCAGGAGGCGGGCGGCAACGCGGTGCCGCCGACGGTCCCGCTGCTGCCGACGCAGTACGACCGCTGGGCCGGGCGGCCCGGCGTGTCCGGCCACCGCGACGGCGGCCCGGGCCATCTGCGGCTCGTCCTCGCCGCCCCGGTGTCGGTCGTGGCCGATCCGGACGGCGGCGGCACCCTCGCCGCCGTCGCGCACGACCCGACGGCAGGCGTGACGGTGCGCACCGAGCTCCAGCTCACCCCCCAGGGCCTGCTGCGGCTGCGGCACGCCGTCACCAACACCGCGCCGGGCACGTGGCACCTGGACAGCCTGCTGTGCCTGCTGCCGGTGCCCGCCCAGGCGGGCGAGCTGCTCGACTTCACCGGCCGCTGGTCGCGCGAGCGCGTCCCGCAGCGCAGCCTGTTCGGCGACCAGACGATCGCGCACGAGAGCCGCCGCGGCCGCACCGGCTTCGGCGCGCCGCCGCTGTTCGTGGTGGGCGCGCCCGGCTTCGGCTTCGGGCACGGCGAGGTGTGGGGCGTGCACGTCGGCTGGAGCGGCAACCACCAGCACCTGGCCCAGCGCCTGCCCGAGCGCGACGGCGTGCTCGGCGGCGGCGAACTGCTCGACTCCGGCGAGGTGCGGCTGGCGCAGGACGAGACGTACGAGAGCCCGTGGGCGCACTTCGCGTACTCGTCAGCGGGGCTGGACGGGCTGTCCGCGGCGCTGCACGGCTGGCTGCGCGCCCGCCCGTCGCACCCGGCCACGCCCCGGCCGCTCACCCTGAACACCTGGGAGGCCGTCTACTTCGACCACGACCTCGGCAAGCTGACCGCGCTCGCCCGCACGGCGGCGGAGCTGGGCGTGGAGCGGTTCGTGCTCGACGACGGCTGGTTCCTGGGCCGCCGCCACGACCGGGCCGGCCTCGGCGACTGGTACGTCGACCCGCAGGTCTGGCCCGACGGCCTGCACCCGCTGGTGGACGAGGTGCGCCGGCTCGGCATGCAGTTCGGGCTGTGGGTGGAGCCCGAGATGGTCAACCCGGACTCGCGCCTGGCCCGCGAGCACCCGGACTGGGTGCTGGCCGCGCCCGGCCGGCTGCCCGACGAGCAGCGCTGGCAGCACGTGCTCGACGTGGCCCGCCCGGAGGTCTTCACCTACCTGCTGGACCGCCTCGACGCGCTGGTGACCGAGTACCGCCCGGCGTACCTGAAATGGGACCACAACCGGGACCTGGTCGAGGCCGTGCACGGCGGCGGCGCGGGCGTGCACGCGCAGACCACTGCGGTGTACCGGCTGCTCGACGCGCTGCGGCGGCGGCACCCCGGCCTGGAGATCGAGTCGTGCTCGTCCGGCGGCAGCCGCGTCGACCTGGGCGTGCTGGCGCGCACCGACCGGGTGTGGGGCTCGGACAACAACGACGCCCTGGAGCGGCAGCACATCCAGCGCTGGACCGGCCTGCTGCTGCCGCCGGAGCTGGTCGGCTGCCACGTCGGCCCGCCCGTCTCGCACACCAACGGGCGCGCCACCTCGCTGGCCTTCCGCTGCGTGACCGCCCTGTTCGGCCACGCCGGCATCGAGTGGGACATCACCTCGTGCACCGACGACGAGCGCACGCAGCTCGCCGCCTGGATCGGCGCGTACCGGCGGCTGCGCGGCCTCATCCACACCGGCCGCACCGTGCGCGCCGACCACCCCGACCCGTCAGCGCACGTGTACGGCGTGGTCGCGCCGGACGGCGGGCACGCGCTGTTCGCGTACGCGCAGCTGACCGCGAGCACCCGCGACGGCGGCACCCGCCTGCGCCTGCCCGGCCTCGACCCGGCGACCCGCTACCGCGTGTCCCTGCTGCCCGAGCTGCCCGGCCCGCACCTGCACGGCCGCCCCTGGCAGCCCGACCTCGTCCTCACCGGCGCGGCCCTGGCCGCCCACGGCCTGCTGGCGCCCTCCCTGCGCCCCGCCGAGGCCTTCCTCCTGGAACTCCGCCCCGCCTGAAAGGAAGGGCACCTTCTTAACGCTATGCGTTGTAGAAGGTGCCCTTCCTAACCCTGGGCCGCCGGGCGGGCCGAGCGCAGTGGGCGTGGCCGCGGTAGACCACGGCCACGCTCGTGCTCCATGCGGTCGGCCGCGCGGCCCTACTCGGCCGTGGGCTGCTCGGCCGTGGGCTGCTCGGGCGTGATGACCGGGAGCGGGGTGGCGGGGTGCGCTGTCGTGACCGCGATGCGGCGCGGGTCGGCGCCCGCGTACGCCCCGGCGAGCCGGATGCTCAGCACGCCCGCGTCGTACGACGCGCTGACCGCGTCCGCCGTCACGTGCCCCGGCAGCCGGAAGCTGCGCCGGAACGCGCCGTAGCGGACCTCGCGCAGGCCGTGCCCGCCGTCGGCGCGCTCGTCGCGGCGCTCGCCGTGCACCAGCAGGCGGCCGCGGTCGACCTCGACGGCCACGTCGGTGGCCGGATCGATGCCGGGCAGCTCCAGGCGGATCACCGCGTCCACCCCGTCGCGGGTCAGCTCGGCGGCCGGGCTGAACACGGCCGGTCGGGTCGCGACCGGGCCGAAGGCCTCCCGGACCAGGGCGTCGAACTGCGCGAACGGGTCGCGCCGAGTCCACAGCGTCAGGTTGCTCACTGTCAGTTCTCCTCAGTCCTCTGTCACCGGCCCGCGCGGGCCGGCATCCGGTGAAACTTGAGTCGGGTCGACTCAATTCCCGGTTCGGCGCACTTTCCCGGACCCGCCCCCGCACCCGTCCACAATGAGCGGTATGGGACCAGGCAACGACCTGCTCAGGAGCCACGAGGACCGCGGCGCGACCCCGGTCGAGCTGTTCTTCGACCTGGTCTTCGTGTTCGCGGTCACCCAGCTGTCGCACGCGCTGCTGGAGCACCTCGATCCGGTCGGCGCGCTGCGCACCGCACTCCTGCTGCTCGCGGTCTGGTGGGCCTGGCTCTACACCTCGTGGGTGAGCAGCTGGTTCGACCCCGACCGGGCGCCCGTGCGGCTGCTGCTGCTCGCGGTCATGCTGGTCAGCCTCGTCATGTCGGCCTCGATCCCGGACGCGTACGGCAGCCTGGGCTGGACGTTCGCCGTCGCGTACGTCACCATCCAGGTCGGCCGCACGGCGTTCATGGTCGCCGCCTCACGCGGCCGCCCGGAGCTGCGCACGAACTTCGTCCGGGTGCTGCTGTGGTTCATGATGACCGGCGCGCTGTGGCTGGCCGGCGCGGCCGCCACCGGGCACGCCCGCACGGCGCTGTGGGCCGCCGCTGTGGTCGTCGAGTACATCGCGCCGATGACCGGGTTCCGGCTGCCCGGCCTGGGCCGCTCCGCGCCGAGCGTGTGGGCGATCTCCGGCAGCCACCTCGCCGAGCGCTGCCAGCTGTTCATCATCATCGCGCTGGGCGAGTCGATCCTGGTCACCGGTGCCACGGCGGCGGGCCTCGCGGCGACACCGGCCACCATCGCCGCGTTCACCGTGGCGTTCCTGGGCAGCGCCGGGCTGTGGTGGGTCTACTTCCACCGCACCGCGGAGGCGGGCAAGGAGCACATCTCCCGGCTGGAGACGCCCAGCCTGTTCGCGCTCACCGCGTACGACTACTTCCACGTGATCATGGTGGCGGGCATCATCGTCACCGCCGTCGGCGACGAGCTGACCCTGTCCCACCCCTCCGGGCACACCGACGCCGCGACCGCGGCCACCGTGCTCGGCGGGCCCGCGCTCTTCCTGCTCGGCGTGGGCCTGTTCCAGCGGGCACTGACCGGCCGCACGCCCTGGCCGCACCTGGCCGGCATCGCCGCGCTGGCGCTGCTGGCGGCAGCGGTGCCCGTGCTCAGCCCGCTGGCACTGGGCGCGGCCTCGACCGCCGTGATCCTGGCCGTCGCCGCCGCCACCTCCCTGCTCGACCGCCACCCCACCGCCACCCCGCCCCGTTGATCATGGACTTGCGGCACGGCTCGACGGCACGGCGGCGGGGCACCGGCGCCCGGCCGACGGGCCGCACCTCAGTCCGACGGCGGCCCGCGCCGGCGCCGCCCCTGGATAATGACGCCGATCACCACGCCGATGACGACGCCCATGCTGACACCCATCGCCAGGTTGTCCAGCGCCACCCCGAACGCCGCCCCGAACGCGACGCCCAGGGCGATGCACAGCGCCAGCGAGCTACCGCCGTCCGCCGGCGTCGCGCCGTCCCCGGTGCCGGGTGCGTCCGCCCCGCCTCCCTCGGTGCCGGGCGTGTCCGGCGTGCCCGCCCCACCGTCGGGTTTGTCCGTACTGTCCGTCACTGGCGCCTCCCGGTGCTGCTAAATGGGCTTTCTGCTGCGGTACCCGCCTTGCCGGGCACCATGCCAGACGATGTCAAGCCGGCCGGCTGCCCTCGTCGCCGGGCAGGCCGGGGATGACGAGCTGGCCGGGGATCTGCTCCGCCACCGGCGGCTCGCCGTGCCGGCCGGGCACGGCCACCGCGCGGTCCGGGGCGGGCGGCGTGCTCCGCGCGAACAGCCTGGTCAGCTGCGGCAGGCGGCGGGCGGCCTCGGCCGGGTCGGCGATGTCCCAGCGCTCGTCCTGCAGGGTGGGCAGTCGCGGGTGGGCCCGGTGCTGCTCGACGGCGCGGTAGATGTTGGCGCCCGCGCCGCGTACGCCCTCGAAGGCCTCTCCGGCCGCGTAGTCGAGCTCTTCCCACTCCGGCCACTCGTCCGGCCGCCAGGCGGCGCGGTCCCGCGCGGCCAGGCGGCGCACCTGCGGCAGCAGCGCCAGCGCGTCAGGATCGGCGACGACCCGCTCGAACGCGTCCCGGCCCAGGGTCATCAGCCAGTTGCGCAGGTAGTGGAAGCTGTCGTCGCTGCACGGTCCGACGATGCGGCAGGCGGCGCCCCACATCAGCCAGGTCATCGCCCGGTCGGAGGCGTCGTCGAGATGGACCTCGAAGTCGAGGATGTCGCGCGTGCCGCGGCCGGCCAGCCGCTCCTGCAGCCACGTCGCGCGTGCCCGCCGCCCGGTGCATTCGCGCACCGACCGTTCGACGAGCCACCAGAACTCCCCCACATCCACGGCAGGCACTCTCGCACACCCGTGCGACGGCTGTGCTCGGCCACCCGGATCGATCACGGTGCCAGGGTGGTGACACGCCGTCGAACACGTCCACAAGTTCATGATCAACACAGAGAGGACGGGGCCCGCCCCGGCCGGGAGGGCCGGGGCGGGCGGGGTGGGTCAGCCGGCGGGGAACAGGCTGCCGTAGTCGGCGAACGCCATGGCGATGTCCGCCTGAGCCCAGAACCGGTGGTAGGTGAAGGTCGGTGCCGGGCCGGTGCCGTTCAGGTAGGACTGGACCGCCGGCCAGGCCGGGTCGGTCTGGTAGAACGGGCGGATGCTCATGAACGTCGAGCTGGAGTTGATCGGCACGCCGGTGCCCATGGTGCCGCTGAAGCCCGACGGGACGTACAGGCCGGTCTGCGTGGAGGAGTTCCACACGTCGTCGAACCTGTTGTAGTCCTCGCGGGTCTCCGGCACCACGATGCCCTTGGCGGAGTTCGCCTTGAGCATGATCAGCCGGTCCAGCAGGCCCTTCGCGGTGGCCTTGGCCGAGTTGCCGAGGGTGGTGTTGCCCTCCTTGGCCGCGTAGTACGTCAGCGTACGGGCGTACGCCGCCGCGACGCCGACGTCGCTGCTGGTCTTGATGACCGACACGTGCAGGCCGGGGTTGGCCGCCACGGTGCCGCCGCTGAAGTTGCCGGACGGCGCACCGGACCAGGTCATGTCACCGGGGATGGTGAAGTTCGAACCGGAGCCGAGAGTGGTCTGCGAGACCGCCCAGGCGACCCACTTGTCCAAGATCTGCTTGGCCTTGGCGTTGCCGGTGGCGTAGTACAGCTCCGCGACGCGGTGCAGCGACCACGCCTGGAAGCCGAACCACTGGTTGCTCGGCGGGTCGTGGTAGACCGGCTTGACGTCGTACGCCAGGCCGTAGAACGTCGGCGTGCCTGCGGGCGGCGCCGAGTAGTCGCCGTTCCAGCTGTTCGTCGCGCCACCGGCGATGGCGCCCTCGGCCGACTGCAGCCACAGGTAGAAGTCGAGCTGGCGGTTGAGGCTGGTGTTCCAGTCCGTCGCGGCCGTCGGCGACAGCGGGCGCAGCGCGGTCGGGCCGGACGGCGACATGATCCACGCCGCCATCGGGTTCTGGTAGCCCTGGTGGTTGTGGCTGGAGCCGATGCGCCACGACCACGCCCCGGCGATGTCGCCGCCCCACGCGTAGTACCAGGACAGCAGGTAGTTGCTGCTGCTCTTGCCGCTGCCCGCGGCACACGAGGGCGAGGTGCAGCCCGGGTTCTTGAAGTACTTGTCGTACATCGAGTACCGCAGGTAGTCGCCCATCTTCGCGGCCTTGGCCACGGTCGCCGAGATCTGCGACTGGTTGCCCTGGGCCGTGGCCCACTGCAGCGCCCAGTACGCCGCCTGCACCGCGCGGGCGTCGGCGTCCGGGGCGTTGGTGTAGCGCCACTGCCCGGTGCTGGAGCCCTGGATGAACAGCGACGGGAAGTTCGCGAACCGGCCCGTGTCACAGGACGGGTGCCCGATCGTCTCCCACGCCGACTCCTGCGGTCCACGCTGGAACGTGTTGATGTACGTCACCCGCTGCGTGCTGTCGCCGCACTCCGCGCCGGTACGGCCGGTACCGTACTTGTACACGTCGTCCACGTCGAGCAGCCAGTGCATGCCGTAGAGGTTGCGGTTGCCGTACGTGCTCTGCAGCTCGTTGGCCAGCGGGTCCTGACCGGCCACCACGCTGGTGCTCAGCGGCACCGGGTACCCGTTGGGCGTCAGCGCCTCGGGGGCGTAGTCGGCCGGGTCGGCCGGGTTGTACGTGCTCTGGCCGGGCTGGGCGGCGGCCGACGGGATGATGTACTGCTCGGTGATGTTCCAGGCGTTGTTGAACGGCGTCCAGTTGCCGGTGATCCGGCCGTACTGCGCCTCCAGCCAGATCCAGAAGCTGAACGCCTCCGACGTCGTCTCGTGGCCGTGGTCGGGCGCCTCGACGATCAGCGTCTCGATCGAGTGGTACGGGATGCCCTCGGGCGAGAAGTAGCCGTTGGCGGGGTCCTTCAGCTTGTTGTACTGCGTGGTGAACTCGGTGATGTAGGCGTTGGCCGTGTTCTCGTCGTCGACCTCCGTCGCGGTGACGGTGACCGAGGTCAGCCCGCTGGACGCGACCGCGATCGGCCGGGTGCCGTTGGTGCTGTCGGCGTCCTGCGCCGCGGCGAGGGTGACGTTCTGGTTGGTGTTCCAGTTCGACGTGGTGAACGTCAGGCTCGCGCCCGACGACACGGTGATGCTGGTGTCACCGGTGCCCGCGGTGCTGGTGACGGTGACGTTGGCGGACGGCTGCGCGGCCAGGCGCACCGCGTACACGGCGGTCGCGCCCTCGGGCACGTTGACCGCGGTCGGCGTGACGATCAGCGACTGCGGCGTGATCGTGTCGTCGTCGGCCTCGGTCGCGGTCACGGTGACCGAACTCAGCCCGCTGGACGACACCGTGATCAGGCGGGTGCCGTTCGTGGTATCGGAGTCCTGCGCCGCGGCCAGCACCACCGTCTGCGGGACGTTCCAGTTCGACGCGGTGAAGGTCAGGGTCAAGCCCGACGACACGGTGAGGTTCGTGTCACCGGAGCCCGCCCCGTTCGTCACGGTGACGGTGCCGGACGGCTGCGTGGCCAGGCGCACGGTGTACGACGCGGTGCCGCCCTCGGGGACGCTCACCGCGGTCGACGAGACCACCAGCGACTGCGGCGTGATCGAGTCGTTGTCGGCCTCGGTCGCGTTGACGGTGACCGAGGTCAGGCCGCTCGCCGCGACGGTGAACGGCCGGGTGCCGTTGGTGGTGTCGGTGTCCTCGGCCGCGGCCAGCGTCACGATCTGGTTGGTGTTCCAGTTCGACGGCGTGAAGGTCAGGCTGCCGCCCGACGACACGGTGAGGTTGCCGTCACCCGAGCCGGCCGTCGTGCTGACGGTGACGTTCGACGACGGCGCGGCGCTCAGCCGCACGGCATACGTCGCGGTGCCGCCCTCGGGCACGCTCACGCTGGTCGGCGAGACGACCAGGCTGACCGTGGGCGTGATCGGGCCGCAGGAGACGCCGTTGACGGCGAAGTTGCTCGGGTTGGTGTTCGTGCCGCTGTACGAGGCGTTGAACCCGATGCCGGTGGACGCGCCGGTGGCCAGGCTGCCGTTGTAGGACAG
>NZ_JBFAOU010000044.1:0-50273 GCF_040675365.1 Catellatospora sp. NPDC049609
GCACGGCACCGTGGCGGAGGCCGAGTGCGTGGCGCGCGAGTTCGGCGACCTGCCCGTGCCGGTGGTCGCCGTGCTGGGCAACCACGACCACCACACACTTTCTGACCCGAAACAGCGATCCTGACCCGAGGTCACACGGAGCGCACCGTAGCCGCCCGCTGCGGCGCCGTCGTCTTCGCGGTGGACTACTCGCCCGAGGGCAACCCGCCACCGTGGAAGGTGGTCGTTGCCGACGGGCGCGGTGGAGTTCCCTGCCGTACATCCAGTGGCACTGGTCGGCTCTTTGCGCCTGAACGCAAACATGTTTCACGAGAACGTCGGTCCCATTAACGTCACCCAGCGTCCAAGTCGGACACGATGTCAACTCGAAAGGGGACTCACCATGTCCACCCGACTGGCGAGAATGGTTTCGGCCGTGTTCGCAGCGATGGTAGCCGCCACCGTCCTGAGTGTCGCAGCGCCCGCGCAGGCCGCCACCCCGACCTGCAATGCCAGTGGCACGGTGACAGCCGCAGACGGCTACACGCACATCAACATCCCCATGTACTACGTGGCCAGCACCAACACGAGGAACTACACCTGCCTGCTGAGTGTCGGCAACAGCAGCAATGCCGTCTACACCCTTGAAAGGACGCTCAAGGAGCAGTACGGCTACAACATCACCGTCAACACCGCTTTCACGACGGAAACCAAGAACGCGCTCCTGGATCTGCAGGCGGAGCTGTGCTGTGGTCTCGACGTCGACGGTGTCTACGGGCCGCAAACCCGTGACGCGCTCTGCTGGGTCCAGGTAGGCGGCGGCGGATGCATGTTCCGCGTCTGGTGAGGTGATCACCACCGCTGCGACTCCGCGCATGGGCACGAGCCCGTGCGCGGGGTTCTTCACGTGGTCATCGCCGATCTCAGCAGGCCGCTGTCGCTTGGCGTTCGCCTCACGCTGTCCACTCCAGGCCGCCCCGGCGGCAAGCGGATCAAGAGGGCTCCCTCCCGATCACGGTCGGGCACCCTGACCTCAGATCAGCCAGCCGGCTCCCACCAACGCCGAGGGCCATCGGATGTTGACCGTGGCAATATCGTGGCGCTATGACTCGCGGGCATTTGATCTACAGCATCGTGGCGACCGTGTGGGCTGTGGTGATCGGCGCGTGGAGCCTGCTGCCTGACATGATGGGCCTGCCCGAGGCCGTCCTCCTTCTCGCGCCCGTACCTGCGGTGCTCGCCCTGTTCTGGGATTGGCGATCATTGAGCTCGCTACCTCCGAGGTCTGTACCGGTGTGGGCGCGTCTTGTGTGGTGGGTCGGCCTGGTTGGTGCGGTGATGTTGGTGGTGACCGTCGGGGGGCATTACTCGTCGGGCGATACCCGTGCGGAGCTTGCTCGGTTCGCGCCCGGCTGGGCGTTCGTCGGCGTCTGGTTCGGGTACAACGCCTTGCTTTGCGCGTGGGCCAAGCTGCGCGAGGCACAGGGACTGGCCCCAGCCGCGCCGGCGAGCTGAGCGGTGATCTCCTTGCGGCGGCGGTCTCCGACCGAGCCGGCGGTTTCTCGAAGCGGGCAAGGGCTCGGCGGAGCGCAGCGGAGCCGACCGCGTAGCGGCTTGGCCCTTGATCGATTCGAGGTTCACTGGTACGCCCTTGTGGTGCCGCCGCAAGGAGATCACCACCCCGACCACCAGCAACTAGACCGGAACGTGGCCGCCTGGATCTCTGCAGCCGGGGATGCAAGCTTCTGCGGGCAGGCATGCCTGTCACACGCCAGAACGGCATGCACGTGCTGCGACACACGTATGCGTCCGTCCTGCTGGACGCTGGCGAGAGCGTCAAGGCGCTGTCGCTGTATCCGGGCCACGCTGACCCGGGCTTCACGCTGCGGGTCTACACGCATCTGCTGCCCAGCAGCGAAGACCGCACGCGCGCCGCGATCGATCGGGCGCTCGGAGACGGCCTGAGCGACCCTGACGGCCTGGCGACGGCCCAGGGTCCGGCTTCGGGAACGTCTCCCTAGGTCAGGGCACGTGCATGTCTCACTTGGCGTTGAAGTACGCCGCCTCCGGGTGGTGGACCACGATCGCGTCGGTGGCCTGCTCGGGGTGCAGCTGGAACTCCTCGCTCAGCTCGACCCCGATCCGCCCCGCGTCCAGCAGCCGCACGATCTTCGCCCGGTCCTCCAGGTCCGGGCAGGCCGGATACCCGAACGAGTACCGGCAGCCCCGGTAGTCCGTCCGCAGGATCCCCGCCAAATCGGCCGGGTCCTCGGCGGTCAGCGGCCGCCCGTCCGGCAGCACCAGCTCACCGCGTACCCGCCGGTGCCAGTGCTCGGCGAGCGCCTCGGTCAGCTGCACCGACAGCCCGTGCACCTCCAGGTAGTCGCGGTAGCTGTTGCCCGCGAACAGCTTCGCCGCGTACTCCCCGATCGCGTGCCCGACCGTCACCAGCTGCAGCGCCACCACGTCCAGCGGCTCGTCCGGCGTGGCCGGCTTCGGCCGGTAGAAGTCGGCCAGGCACAGCCGCCGCTCGGCCCGCTGCCGCGGGAACGTGAACCGCGCCTGCTCGCCCACCCCGTCCTCACCGAGCACGACCAGGTCGTTGCCCTCGGCGTACGCCGGGAAGTACCCGTACACCACCGACGCTTCCAGCAGCTGCTCGGTCGCGAACCGCTCCAGCCAGTACCGCAGCCGCGGCCGCCCCTCGGTCTCGACCAGCTCCTCGTACGACGGCCCGGACCCACCCCGCGCCCCGCGCAGCCCCCACTGCCCGAGGAACAGCGCCCGCTCGTCGAGCATCCCCGCGTAGTCGCCCAGCGGGATGCCCTTGACCACCCGCGTGCCGAGGAACGGCGGCGTGGGCACGGGAGCGTCGGCCGCCACATCGGAGCGCACCGAAGCGTCGTCCAGGCCGGGCAGGTCGTCGGCCACCTGCGAGCGGTGCTTCTGCCGCCGCGCCCGGCGGGCGGCCAGCGCCGCCTCCCGCTCGGCGTCCACCACCGCCGTGCCGGACCGCTTGGCGGTCATCACCCGGTCCATCAGCGACAGCCCCTCGAACGCGTCCCGCGCGTAGTGCACGTCCCCGCCGTCGAACAGGTCCCGCAGGTCGTCCTCGACGTACGCGCGGGTCAGCGCGGCGCCGCCGAGCAGCACCGGCCAGCGGCCGTGCAGCCCGCGCGCCATCAGCTCGGCCAGGTTCTCCTTCATGATGACCGTGCTCTTGACCAGCAGCCCGGACATGCCGATCACGTCGGCCCCGTGCTGCTCGGCGGCCTCGATGATCGCGTTGATCGGCTGCTTGATGCCGATGTTCACGACCGTGTAGCCGTTGTTGGACAGGATGATGTCGACCAGGTTCTTGCCGATGTCGTGCACGTCGCCGCGCACCGTGGCCAGCACGATGGTGCCCTTGCCGGCCGCGTCGGCCTTCTCCATGTGCGGTTCGAGGTACGCCACGGCGGTCTTCATGACCTCGGCGGACTGCAGCACGAACGGCAGCTGCATCTGCCCGGAGCCGAACAGGTCGCCGACCGTCTTCATGCCTTCGAGCAGCACGTCGTTGATGATGCTCAGCGCGGGGCGCTGCGCGAGCGCCGCGTCGAGGTCGGCCTCCAGGCCGGTGCGCTCGCCGTCGACGATGCGCCGCTGCAGCCGCTCGTCCAGCGGCAGCGCGGCCAGCTCCTCGGCCCGGCTGGCCCGCGCCCCGGCCACGTCGACGCCCTCGAACAGGTGCAGGAAGCGGGCGAGCGGGTCGTAGTCGACGGTCCCGTCGGCGTGGTACGTCCTGCGGTCGTACACCAGGTCAAGCGCGACCTGCCGCTGCTCCTGCGGGATGCGCGCCATCGGGATGATTTTGCTCGCGTGCACGATCGCGCTGGTCAGCCCGGCCTGCTGGCACTCGTGCAGGAACACCGAGTTGAGCACCTGCCGGGCCGCCGGGTTGACGCCGAACGAGATGTTCGAGATGCCCAGGGTGAAGTTGACCCCGGGGTACTTCGCGGCGATCCGCCGGATCGCCTCGATCGTCTCGATGCCGTCGCGGCGCGTCTCCTCCTGCCCCGTCGTCACCGGGAACGTCAGCGCGTCGATCAGGATGTCCTCGCGCCGCATCCCCCAGCGCCCGGTCAGGTCGTCGATCAGCCGCGAGGCGACCCGCACCTTCCACTCCGCGGTGCGCGCCTGGCCGTCCTCGTCGATGGTCAGCGCCACCACGGCCGCGCCGTGCTCGCGCACCAGCGGCATGATCCGCGCGTACCGCGAGTCCGGGCCGTCGCCGTCCTCGAAGTTCACCGAGTTGATGATCGACCGGCCGCCCAGCAGCTCCAGGCCCGCCCGCAGCACCTCGGGCTCGGTCGAGTCCAGCATGATCGGCAGCGTCGACGCGGTGGCGAACCGGCCCGCCAGCGCCTTCATGTCCGCCACGCCGTCCCGGCCGACGTAGTCCACGCACAGGTCCAGCAGGTGCGAGCCGTCGCGGGCCTGCTCCCGCGCGATCTCGATGCACTTCGTCCAGTCCCCGGCGAGCATCGCCTCGCGGAACGCCTTGGACCCGTTGGCGTTGGTCCGCTCGCCGATCATCAGCACGCTCGCGTCCTGCGCGAACGGCACGTGGTGGTAGATGCTGGCCACACCCGGCTCCACCTGCGGCTCGCGGGCCACCGGCGCGGTGCCGCGCAGCTCGCGCACCACCCGCGCGATGTGCTCCGGTGTGGTGCCGCAGCACCCGCCGACCAGGCTCACGCCGTACTCCCGGACGAAGCGCGCCAGGTCGACGGCCAGCTCGTCGGGGGTCAGCGGGTAGACGGCGCCGCCCGCGGTCAGCTCGGGCAGGCCCGCGTTCGGCATCACCGACAGCGGCACCCGCGCGTGCTGCGCCAGGTAGCGCAGGTGCTCGGCCATCTCGGCCGGGCCGGTCGCGCAGTTCAGGCCGACCAGGTCGACGCCCAGCGGCTCCAGCGCGGTCAGCGCCGCGCCGATCTCGCTGCCCAGCAGCAGCGTGCCCGTGGTCTCCACGGTCACCTGGCAGATCAGCGGCACGTCGGTGTTCAGCCGGCGCATGGCCCGCTTCGCGCCGATCACCGCGGCCTTCGTCTGCAACAGATCCTGGCTGGTCTCCACGATGACCGCGTCGGCCCCGCCGGAGATCAGCCCCGCGACGTTGTCGGCGTACGCGTCGCGCAGGTCGGCGAAGCCCAGGTGCCCCAGCGTCGGCAGCTTCGTGCCCGGTCCGACGCTGCCCAGCACCCAGCGCCGCTGCTCCGGCGTGCCGAACCGGTCGGCCGCCTCGCGCGCCAGCCGCGCCCCGGCCTCGGACAGCTCGCCGATCCGGTGCGCGATGTCGTACTCCCCCGCCGCAGACAGGTTCGCCCCGAAGGTGTTGGTCTCCACGCAGTCGCTGCCCGCCGCCAGATAGCGCTCGTGCACCCCGCGCACGATGTCCGGCCTGGTCAGGTTGAGGATCTCGGAGCAGCCTTCGAGCCCGGCGTAGTCGTCCAGCGACGGGTCGGCCGCCTGCAGCATGGTGCCCATCGCACCGTCGGCGATGAGGACCCGGTGTGCCAGCGCGTCGAGGAAGCTCTCAGTCACCCCACCAGGCTAGTGCGTGTCAGACGCCACATCCGGAGATGATCACGCCGCGTACCACCTGTTGCGACACGCCTTGCGCACCCGCTCCGCATGGACGATCCGGCGGCGCGCCGTAGGCTGGCAGACGTGACCGAGTTCGACGGCCTTCCTGTCCTGCGCTCCCCCGTCGCCATCGCCGCCTTCGAGGGGTGGAACGACGCCGCTGACGCGTCGACCGCCGTGGTGGAACACCTCGAGCAGGTATGGGATGCCCGCGAAGTCGCCTCGATCGACCCCGAGGACTTCTACGACTTCCAGGTGAACCGCCCGCTGATCACGCTGGTCGACGACACCCGCCGGATCGAGTGGCCGAGCACCAAGTTCATGGTCGCCTCGCCTCCCGGCGCCAAGCACGACGTGGTCCTGATCCGCGGCATCGAGCCGAGCCTGCGCTGGCGCACGTTCTGCAACGAGATCCTGGAGATCTGCCACAGCCTCGCCATCGAGAACCTGGTCCTGCTCGGCGCCCTGCTCGCCGACGTCCCCTACAGCCGCCCGCTGCCCATCAGCGGCACCATCACCGGCAAGCAGTCCGGCCAGGAGAAGGTCAAGCTGACCCCCACCAGGTACGAGGGCCCCACCGGCATCGTCGGCGTGCTGCAGGACACCGCCTCCCGAGCCGAGCTCGACGCCATGTCGTTCTGGGTCCACGTCCCCCACTACGCCAACAACCCGCCCTGCCCCAAGGCCACCCTCGCCCTCCTCCACCGCATCGAGGAGGTCCTGGACCTCCCCGTCCCCATGCTCGACCTGGCCCAGGAATCCGCCGAGTGGGAGGACCGCGTCCGCGCCGCCGCCGCCCAGGACGCCGAACTGGCCGAATACCTCCGCGACCTCGAAGAACGAGCCGGCGACGCCGCCAAGCCCCTCTCCGGCGACGAGATCGCCGTCGAGTTCGAGAAATATCTCCGCCGCCGCGGCGGCTCCCCCGGCCCCTCCCACGGCACTCCCCCGTGGTGACCGCCCCTGTCTAGTGCGTCGATCTTGCGTGAACTGTGGGTATGACACGCACTGATCGGTCATATCCCTAACACTTCGCGCAAGATCGTCGCGATCTTGTGTGCCCGTCCGGGGGCGACACGTCGGCTAAGGCTTCCTAGGTCGCTAGGTATTCGGACATTTGTGCGGCATGATCTCCCCATGACCGAGATGGGCATCGGCGGGGTGAATCCGGGCGCGGCCGAGCACCCGCACCGGCAGATCGCCGCGCAGCTGCGTGCCAAGATCCGGCGGGGGGACTGGGCGGCCGGTGAGCAACTGCCCTCGATCCCCGCGCTGGCGCAGATGTACGGCGTCGCCAAGCAGACCGTGCAGCGCACCATCGACCAGCTCCGGGTCGAGGGCCTGCTGATCACCAAGCCGGGATCGGGCACCTACGTCCGCGGCACGCGCCGCCGGCTCAACCGGCTCTCGCGCGGGCGGTACGGCACCCAGCGCGGCTACCACGCCGATCTCGCGGCGCGCTACCGGCAGCAGCTCATCGAGGTCACCCGCGCCACGCCCCCGGCCGAGGTCGCCGACGCGTTCGGCGTCCCGGACTCGACCCTGCTGGTGGTACGCCGCCACCTGGTGCGCACCCAGGACGCGGCGGTCGAGGTCGGCGCCTCGTGGCTGCGCCCGCAGGACACCGCGGGCACCTCACTGGAGCGCTACGAGTCCTTCGGCCGCCCGCTGTACCAGGAGGTCGAGGAGGTCACCGGCCGCCGCTACGCCACCGCGACCGACACCATCACCGCGCGGCTGCCCACCCGCGAGGAAGCCGAGGTGCTGCAGATCCGCCCGGACACCCCGGTGCTGCACCTGCTGCACGTCGCGTACGACGCCGACCACAAGGTGATCGAGGTGGCGCAGGCGACCTGGCCGGGACCGATGACGACGCTGACGGAGGAGTACCGGGTGCCCACGCCACGCCCGGACGCCGACCTGGACGGAGATCCCGATCCCGGGCTGGTGCTGGGCTAATCTGCGGTTTGTCGGGTGCCCGACACGTTTTCGCCTGCGCACCCGCGCCTTCGCCGCAAGGATGGTCCTATGACCCGTCGCCCGCACTCCCCACAGGCGCTCGTGGCCCTCCTCGGCGCGCTCGTCGTGCTCGTGATCGGACTCGCGCTGCTCGGCGTGCTCGTCATCGGCATCGCCGACGGCGTGCCCAGCACCGGCGTGCTGCTGCTCGGCGCGTTGACGCTGGGTGTGTTCGCGCTGGCCGGGCGGCTCGGACACGTGGCGCTGACACTGCGCCGGCAGGCGGACGCCCCCCAGCGCCCCGTGCGGATGCGGCAGGCGCCACCGCAGCGGCCGTCCCGGGTCGCGGTCCGCCCCCGCCCTCAGCCGCGCCCCCGCGCCTGATCAGAGAGCCGACGCCGACGCGGTCTGCCCGCCGGGCCAGGGCGCCTCGTGCGGCCGTGGTCCACAATCACGGCCATGCTGCTCGTGCTCCTCACACCCGAGGGCGGTCCTCGCCCCACCCCCGACCGGACGCTCCCGCTCTTGTCCGACGAGTGTCGACCGCGACGCCGCTCCGGTGCAGCCGATCCTGGCTACGCCGCCCACCTCCGCCGCGTTCGGAGTTCCCGCATGGGAACCACCACGTGAGCGGCGCCAGGGAGCCGACGGTGTCGCCGAGCGACGCGGTGGCGATGATCGGGACACCGGGTGACCAGCTGACGCCCGCGCCCACGGGTATGACCCTCCTGCTGGGACTGGCGGGCGGGTGCGCCGTGGCGGCGCTGGTGGGCGTCGGCGGAATGGTCGGCCAACGCCGGCTCGTGCTGATCCCGATCCTGCTCGGCCTGGTCCTGCTGTCGTTCCACTGCTACCGGCTGACCCGGTACGGCATCAGCGCCACGTACGCCTATGTCTACGTCCGGCGGGGACGGATCAGGCCGATCCATCTCAAGGATGTCGCGGCGTTCACCCTGCGCGCCGACCCCGACGGTGCTCCGGCGTTGTTCGTCGACCTGGCGGACGGGTCCACCGTGCCCACCCCGGTCACCCTCGACCAGCGCTTCGTCCTGGGCCGGGTCCGCATGACCGAACAGCAGGTCACCGCCATGATCGCCGAACTCGAACGCCGCCGCGGCCTGCCCTACCGCGCTTGATCGCGTCGATCTTGCGCGAACTGTTGCCCTTTTGCCCGGTACGCGCGTGTCGTACCCACAGTTCACGCAAGATCGACCCCCCGTGGCGGGGCAGGCCGCGGAGTTACAGCTTGAGGCCGAGGAGGGCGTCGAGGGTGTCGCGCATCAGGGCGGGGGCCTGGCGGTCGGCGCCGACGCCGGCGAGGGTGTCGTCGACCCACGCGTCGACGAGGGCGACGGCGCCGGGGGTGTCGAGGTCCTCGGCGAGCTTGGCGCGTACGCCGGCCAGCAGCTCGGCCCCGGACGGGCCGGACGCGGCGCGGGCGGCCTGGCGCCAGCGGCCCAGGCGGTGCTCGGCGGTCTTGAACACCTCTTCGGTCCACTGGCGGTCGGCCCGGTAGTGGTCGGCGAGCAGCGCCAGCCGGACGATCATCGGGTCGACGTTGTCGGCACGCAGGCGGGAGACGAAGACGAGGTTGCCGCGCGACTTGCTCATCTTCTCGCCGTCCAGGCCGATCATGCCGGCGTGCACGTAGTGCGTGGCGAACGGCGACTTGCCGCTGAGCACCTCGGCGTGGGCGGCGGAGCACTCGTGGTGCGGGAACAGCAGGTCGTTGCCGCCGCCCTGCACGTCGATGGTCTCGCCGAGCAGCTCTTGGGCGATGACGGTGCACTCGATGTGCCAGCCGGGGCGGCCCGCGCCGAGCACGCCGCCGGGCCAGGACGGCTCGCCGTCGCGGCGGCCGCGCCACAGCAGCGGGTCGAGGGCATCGCGCTTGCCGGCGCGCTCGGGGTCGCCGCCGCGCTCGGCGAAGAAGGCCAGCATCTGCTCGCGGGACAGGTTCGACTCGTACCCGAACCGGGGCGCGGCGGTGATGTCGAAGTAGACGTCGCCGGTGCCGTCCTCCAGCCGGTACGCCGCGCCGCGTTCGAGCAGCTCGGCGACCCGCTCGGCGATGACGGGGATGGACTCGACGGCGCCGACGTAGTGGCTCGGCGGGATGATCCGCAGGGCCTCCATGTCCTCGCGGAACAGGGCCGTCTCCCGCATGGCCAGGACCTTCCAGTCCTCGCCGTCGCGGGTGGCCCGCTCCAGCAGCGGGTCGTCGATGTCGGTGACGTTCTGGACGTACGCGACCTCGTGTCCGGCGTCGCGCCACAGCCGGTTCACCAGGTCGAAAGTGATCATGGTGGCGGCGTGGCCGAGATGCGTCGCGTCGTACGGGGTGATCCCGCAGACGTACATCGTCGCCCGCCCGCCCACGGGGCGGCTGGGGTGGGCGCCCTGGCGGGCGGAGTCGAACAGAGCCAGGGGCTGACCCGCGCCCGGAAGGCGCGGGACGTCAAGTCCGGACCACGTTTCCATGGCGCCAGCCTAACCAGCTTTATGCCGAGAGCGGATCTCACCTCGAGCGGTTACCCGATGGCACGGGCGTGACGCTAGGGTCGGAGGCATGACCCATCAGGTGTACGCATTCGAGCCGCCCGAGCGGTTCGTCGCCGGCACGGTGGGTCCGCCCGGCGAGCGCACGTTCTATCTGCAGGCTCGCGGCGGCGGCCGCCTGGTCAGCGTGGCACTGGAGAAGATGCAGGTCGCGCTGCTGGCGGAGAAGCTCGAGGAGCTGCTCGCCGAGGCGCACCAGCGGTTCGGGGCGGAGCTGCCGCCCGCGCCCGACGGCCCGGCCGACAACGAGCCGCTGGAGAGCCCGGTCGAGGAGGAGTTCCGCGTCGGCACGCTGGGGCTGGCCTTCGACGTGGAGTCGGCCACGGTCATCATCGAGGCGATCGCCGCCGAGGAGGTCGAGTTCGACCCCGAGACCGATGTGCCGCCGGCCGAGGGCGAGGCCGAGGTCGACGAGACGCCGGAGATCTCCGACGACCTGGACCGGCTGCGGGTGCGGCTGACCCCGACCGAGGTGCGGCAGTTCATCGAACGCGCCAAGCGGGTGGTCGCGGCGGGCCGCCCGCCGTGTCCGCTGTGCGGGCAGCCGCTGGACCCGGCGGGCCATCTCTGCCCTCGACACAACGGCTACCACCGCAGGTAGCGATGTCGTCCACCCCTCAACCCGGCGACGGCGACGGCAGGGCCGAGCTCGGCCGGCTGCTGCGCGACGCCGACATGGAGATCGAGGGCAGGCTGGTCGAGGCCTCCAACACCACGCTGCGGGTGATCCTGTCCGGTGGCGGGCAGACCGTCCGGGCTGTTTACAAACCCGTGCGCGGGGAGCGTCCGCTGTGGGACTTCCCACACGGCACGCTGGCCGCCCGCGAGGTCGCCGCGTACGCCGTGAGCGACGCGCTGGGCTGGGACATCGTGCCGCCGACGGTGATGCGCGACGGGCCGCTCGGACCCGGCTCGTGCCAGCTGTGGCTGGACGAGGTGACCGAGCCGCCGGTGGACTTCGTGCCCGCCGACGAGCTGCCGCAGGGCTGGCTGCCGATCGCCGCCGCCCAGGACGAGGCCGGCCGGCCGTACCTGCTGGCCCACGCCGACGACCCCCGGCTGGCGCGCCTCGCCGCCTTCGACACTGTGATCAACAACGCGGACCGCAAGGGCGGGCACGTGCTGGCCACCCCCGACCAGCGGGTGTACGGCGTCGACCACGGGGTCTGCTTCCACACCGACGACAAGCTGCGTACCGTGCTGTGGGGTTTCGCGGGCCGCGCGGTCGCCCCCGAGGTGGCCACCGCGCTGCGCAACTTCGACCCCGGCGTGCTGACCGACCTGCTCGCCCCCGCCGAGATCGACGCGGTCGGCACCCGCATCAAGCACCTGGTCACCGACGGCCGCCTCCCCCAGCCCCCCGACGACCGCCACGCCATCCCGTGGCCACCGATCTGACGGGACGCACCCCCGACCTTGATCCGTTCCTGACCCGTCGGCAAGATCCCGTCGATCTTGCGCGAACTGTTGCTCTTTTGACCGAATTACGCGTGTCGCACCCACAGCCCGCGCAAGATCGACCCAGCGCGCGCGGGGGGGGTCAGTAGAGCTGCATCGAGCCGGTGCGTTGGGCGCGGGTCTCGCCGAGGCGGAGCAGGGTTGCCGTTGCGGCGAGAAGCAGGGTGCAGAGGGCGGCGAGCAGGGCGAGCGGTTCGAGCAGGCTGGTGAGGGGTTGGGCGTCGAGCAGGGCGCCGCGGAGCACGGCAAGGCTGCTGGTGAGGGGGAACGCCAGGCCGATGGCCTTGATGGCCAGTGGCATGGCGAACAGGGGCAGGCGGACCCCGGACACGAACCACAGCGGGTCGTCGAGCAGGGTGTAGAGGAACGTGGAGTCCCGCGAGAACAGCATCAGGCTGTTGAGGAATGCGCCCCAGACGATCGCCGGGATGATCAGCGCGAGCGCCGCGACGGCGTACATGCCGGGGTGGGCGACGTGCAGCGCTCCGCCCGCGCCGGCGGCGGCGACCGCGAAGCACCCGGCCAGCCAGGTGTTCTGCACAAGGGCGCCGGTGCCGTTGGCGAAGACCAGCGCCAGCCGGCTCGCCGGGGACAGGAACAGCAGCTCCATGGTGCCGCTGATCCGCTCGAACGCGAAGTTCCAGGCGGACTGGACCAGCGAGAAGTAGAACAGGTACGCGAACGCGCCCGCGGCCAGGAACGCCAGCAGCCGCGACGGCTGCGCCGCGAGCGGCCAGCGCTCGGCGATCCCGGGGGTGTCCAGCACCGGCAGCATCGTGTAGTAGGTGATCGCGAGCTGCAGCACCGGCCAGATCAGCATGGAGAACACGACCAGCGGGCCGCCGAAGCTGCGCCGGTGCTGCTTGAGCGCCTCGGCGGCGACGACGCGCAGGGCATGCCTCATGCCGGCACCGCCTCGGGGCGGCGGGCGGCGTCGGCCAGCGCGAGCACGGCGTCCTCCAGGGTCGGCGGGGTGACCTCCAGCCGCACGATCGCGCCGCCCGCCGCGACGACGGCGGTGGCCAGCTCGCCCGCGAGGTCGTGCCGGTGGCGCACGGTGTACCGGGGACGCAGCTCGTCGTCGCGTGCGGCGGTGACCTGCGCTCCGGTGCGTACCGACAGGGCCTGCACGGCCTGGTCGGCGGCCGGGGCGGGCGCGGCGAGGGTGATCTCGACGGTGTGCCGGCGCTCGGTGAGCGCGGTCAGCTCGGCGGGGGTGCCCTGGGCGACGAGCCGGCCGGCCGCGATGACGTGGACCCGGGCGCACAGCTGCTCCACCTCGGCCAGGTAGTGCGAGGTCAGCAGGACGCCGACGCCGCCGCGGGCAAGCTCCGCGACGACCGCGCGCAGGTCCCGGGCGATCGGCGCGTCCAGCCCGAGGGTGGGTTCGTCGAGCAGCAGGTACGCCGGTTCGTTGATGAGGCCGCGGGCGATGGACAGCCGCTGGCGCATGCCCTTGGAGTACTGCTCGACGCGCTGGTCGGCGGCGTGCTCCAGCCCCACCAGCGCGAGCAGCTCGCCGATGCGCGCCTTGAGCCGGGCCCGGGGCACGTCGTAGAGCTGGCCGAAGTACCACAGGTTCTCCCGGCCGGTGAGCCTGGCGTAGGTCATGCGCTCGCCACCGGCGATCATGTTGATCCGGCGGCGGATCTCGCGGGCGTCCCGGACCAGGTCGAGCCCGTCCACGGTGGCACTGCCCGAGGTGGGCCGCAGCAGCGTGGACAGCATGCGGATGGTGGTGGTCTTGCCCGCGCCGTTGAGCCCGAGCAGGCCGGTGACCTGCCCGGCCGGGATGGTCAGGCGCAGCCCGGCGACGGCCGGTGCGGCGACCCGGCGCGGTCCGGCCGGTCGCCACCAGGGGCGGTCGCGCCGGGGGTAGATCTTGACCAGGTCGTGCGTGACGATCGCGCGGGTCATGCGCTCGCTCCTCGGGTGATGGCACGCCGCTCGGCGTACGGCAGGATCAGCAGGCCGACGGCGACGTAGGCGGCGCCGAGGCCGAGGCACAGCAGCAGGTCGACGGTGACCTGGCCGAGGGGTGCGGCGTGCAGGCTCGCCGCCCGCAGCACACGCAGGGCGGAGGTGACGGGCAGCAGCTCGCCGACCCAGGCCAGCGGATCGGGCAGCAGCGCGGGCGGGAAGGTGCAGCCGCAGACGAGCCCCACCAGGCAGAACAGCGTGTTCTGGGTGACGTGCGCCTCGCCAGCGGCGATCATGATGGCGCTGACCGGGATGGACAGTCCGACCACCGCCACGAACGCCGCGAGCACCCCCACGAGCAGGGTGTACGGGTCGGGCGCGGGCAGCCGTACGCCGAGCAGCAGCGCCGTGCCGAGCAGGCAGGCCAGTTCCAGCAGCGAGGTGAGGAACGCCTGGACCGCGACCCCGAACAGGTAGGGCAGCCGCCGGGCCGGGGTGAGCAGCTGGCTCTCCAGCGTGCCCTCCCGCTGCTCGGTGATCTGCGCCTTGGCGACCCACAGCACCATGCGGGTGGTGAACATCAGCGCCGCCGCGCCGACGGTGACGTAGCCCAGGTAGTCCGGCGTGCCGGACGAGTCGCGGAACCACGCCGAGACCCGCCCGCCCCCGATCGCCTCGTACGACAGCAGCGCCAGCACGACGGTGAAGACCCCGGGCGCGAGCGTGCCGATGAAGTACGACCACGGGTACGCCCGCTGCATGACCAGCCAGTTCCGTTTCAGCGTCGCCCATGCCACCGGCACGTGTCCCACCCCCGCCGTCCAGTGAGTTTCTTTTGGGAACTAACTAAGTTCCGTTCGGGAACGTACCATGGAGCACGTCGGAAGGAAAGTGGATGATCAAGTCACGGCTGGCGGACGAGCACTGCGGCATCGCGCAGTCCGCCGCGGTGCTCGGCGACTGGTGGAGCCTTCTGGTGCTGCGCGAGGTCGCCCGCGGCCACCGCCGCTTCGACGAGCTGGCCGGTGAGCTGGACATCTCCCGCAAGGTGCTCACCGAGCGCCTGTCCCACCTCGTCGCGCACGGGGTGCTGGCGCGCCGCCCCTACTCGGACCGGCCCCCGCGCCACGAGTACGTGCTGACCCCCGCCGGGCACGGCCTGCTGCCGGTGCTCGTCGCCATGCAGGACTGGGCCGACCGGTGGGTCCTCGGCGACGGCACGCTCACCGCGCTCACCCCGGACGGCGCCGAGCTGCCCCGCGCCCGGGACCTGCCCGGCAGCCGCGTACCCGCCGGGCTGGCCCTGCCCAGCACCCGCGGTGAACCGCTCGACGTGGTCGGCGACACCGCCTGGACCGTGCTGTTCACCTACCCGGCGACCGGCGGCGGCAAGGGCGCCGAGTGGCCCCGCATCCCCGGCACCGCCGGCTGCACGCTGGAGAACCGGCTGTTCCGCGACGCCTGGCCGGACTTCACCCGGGCCGGCGCCACCGTGCACGGCGTGAGCACCCAACTGCCCGACGAGCAGGCCGCGTTCGCCGCGGCCGAGGACATCCCGTTCCCGCTGCTGTCCGACGTGGACCTGGAACTGACCGCGGCGCTGCGCCTGCCGACCTTCCGCGGCGCGCAGCAGCTACGCCACAAGCGCACCATCCTGCTGATCGACGCCGACCGCGTGGTGCGGCACAGCATCTACCCCGTCGCCGACATCCCCGCCGCCGTCACCCAGGCCCTGTCCCTGGTACGCAGGTAAGGAAGGGCACCTTCTTATCGTTTTCCGTGGTGGAAGGTGCCCTTCCTAACGGCTCACCTGACGCGGCGGTGGTTGGGGGCCGTGATGTCGGCGTACTCCGGGTGCTTCTCCAGCCAGCCCGCGAGGAACGGGCAGATCGGCACGACGGTGCGGCTCTTGGCCCGCGCGTCGTCCATGACAGTGCGGGCCAGCGCGCTGCCGACGCCCTTGCCCTCGTACTCCGGCAGCACCTCGGTGTGCGTGAACACGATGATGTTGCCGCTGAGCTGGTAGGTCATGAACCCGGCCACCGCGCCGGCCTCGCTGTCGCGGGCCTCGAACCGCTCGCGCGCCGCCGCGTCCGTCACCTCGATCGTCACCGGCCCATCCTATCCACGCGAGGTCGACGCGCCCCTTACCCAGCGAGGTCAAAGAGGGCACCTTCCGCTACGGAAATCGATGGGAAGGTGCCCTTCCTTTCCTCCGTTCGAGGTGGGAGGCGGTGGCGCAGGGGTCGGGTGACACAGCCGCGTGAGAGGATCTGCGGCGGTCCGTTGACGCCGACGCCGCCGGGGAGGTTCGTGCTGTGCTGGTCGCGCACTGCCTGTTCAGCGGGGAGGGCAGCTGGGAGTGCTGGGTCGAGGACGCCTCGCGGCTGAGTGCGCTGCCCGCGCAGCGGGGACGGCGGTCGTCGCGGCCGCGGCCGCATCCGTTCGCGGTGCAGGCCGGTGACCTGTTCGGGGCGCTGGGCCTGACCGACGACGCGGACCTGGAGACGGCGGGCTGGTCGGTGCTGGCGCTGCCCGCGTACCGCGACCGGCCCGGTCCCTCGCCGGAGCTGCGGCAGGCCGCGCCGCACGCGCCGGAGCCCGATCACCTCGGCGCGTGGGTGGTGCCGACCGTGCGGCTCGACGCCGCCACCATGCTGCGGCTGCTGCCGCGGCTGGCGCCGACCGGCGGGGCCACGGTGCGGTACGCCGCCGCGCTCGCGCGGACCGCGGCACACGTCGTGGGCAGCGGTCTGGTGGTCCCGGCGCTGGACCGCGACGAGGACGCCGGCAGTTTCTTCGCCTCCTGGCGGCAGGTGCCGTCGTTGCAGGTCGCCGCGCTGCGCATCCCGCTGGTCGCGGCGATGCCGCCCGCGTTCCGGTGCTGGATGCCCGACGGCGAGGTGGCCCTCGGGCCGGCCGACCGGGTGCTCGACGCCGCGCTCGACTCCCTGGTCGACGTGCTGGCCGGGCAGGCCCTGGCCGAGGCCGAGCTGACCCTGCTGCCGCCGCAGCGCGGGCGCGCGCCGCGCCGGACACCGGTGGCCGAGCACTGGCTCACCGCACTGACCTCCGAGGACAACCTCCTCGACCCCGACGAGCTCGGCCCGCACCTCGTCGACGATCTCGCCCAGCGGCTGGAACGCTGGCAGCACGGCGGTCGCGGCACGGCCGGTGCCGGGCTGGTGCGCACCTGTCTGCGCCTGGTGGCCCCACCGGACGCGTCGTCACTCGGCGAGCCGGCCCCGCAGTCCCGCGACGCGGACGGCGCGGACGATGGCTGGCGGCTGGAGCTGCTGCTGCAGTCGCAGGAGGATCCGTCGCTGGTTGCGGACGCGGGCTCGGTCTGGCGGCTGGACGGCAACGCGCTGCTGTTCGCCGAGGCCGGCATCGACCCGCAGGTGGAGCTGCTGACCGGGCTGGGCCGGGCGGCCGAGGCGTATCCGGCGCTGCGGCAGGCGCTGCACGAGGCCGCGCCCGTCGAGGCGGCGCTGGACGCCGAGGGCGCTTTGGCGTTCCTGCGTACGCATGCCGCGGCGGTGGCCGCCGCGGGGGTGGGCGTGCTGCTCCCGGCCTGGTGGAGCGGCCCGCGGCCGCGGCTCGGGCTGCGGCTGACCGCGCAGACGCCCGCGCAGCCGGGGCGAGTGGCCAAGGAGTCCGCGCTCGGCATGGACTCCCTCGTCGAGTACGCCTGGCAGGTCGCCCTCGGCGACGACGTGCTCACCGAGGCGGAGCTGGCCGCGCTGGCCGCGGCGAAGACACCGCTGGTGCGGGTACGCGGCCAGTGGGTCGAGGTCGACCAGCGCCGTCTCGCCGACGGCCTCAAGCGGCTGGCCAAGACCCGGCAGCGCGCCCTGACCGCGCGCGACGTGCTGAAGGCGGGACTGCTCGGCGACGACGCCGACGCCGGGCTGCCGCTGGTCGGCGTCGAGGCCACCGGCTGGCTCGGCGGCCTGCTGCACGGCACCGACGGCGCCTTCACCGCACTGCCCACGCCGGACGGCTTCGGCGCGCGGCTGCGCCCGTACCAGGAGCGCGGCCTGGGCTGGCTGTCGTTCATGGACGCGCTGGGCGTCGGCGCGGTGCTCGCCGACGACATGGGCCTGGGCAAGACCATCCAGGTGCTCGCCCTGCTGGAGAACGAGCGCCGCCAGGGCACCGGCACCGGCCCGACCCTGCTGATCTGCCCGATGTCGCTGGTCGCGAACTGGCAGCGGGAGGCGGCGAAGTTCACCCCGAAGCTGGCCGTGCACGTGCACCACGGCGCGGAGCGGCTGACCGGCGAGCAGTTCCGCGACGCGGTCGCCGGGGTCGACCTCGTGCTGACGACGTACTCCCTGGCCCTGCGCGACCAGCACGAGCTGGCCGAGGTGGCCTGGCGGCGGATCGTGGTCGACGAGGCGCAGGCCATCAAGAACGCGGCGACCAAGCAGTCCCGGGCCATCCGCGCCCTGCCCGCGCCCCGGCGGATCGCGCTGACCGGCACCCCGGTCGAGAACCGGCTCGCCGACCTCCACTCGATCATGGAGTTCGCCAGCCCGGGACTGCTCGGCAGTGCCGAGACGTTCAAGCGCCGCTTCGCCGTGCCGATCGAGCGCGACGGTGACGCCGAAGCCGCCGCACGGCTGCGCCGCGTCACCGGCGCGTTCATGCTGCGCCGGGTCAAGACCGACCCGACGATCATCTACGACCTGCCCGAGAAGATCGAGATGACGGTCGCCTGCAACCTCACCCGCGAGCAGGCCGCCCTCTACCAGACCGTGCTCGACGACATGCTGGCCCAGATCGAGGCGGCCGAGGGCATCGACCGGCGCGGGCTGATCCTGGCCACGCTGACCAAGCTCAAGCAGGTCTGCAACCATCCCGCGCAGCTGCTCAAGGACGGGTCCCGCATCGCCGGGCGCTCCGGCAAGGTCGCCCGGGTCGAGGAGATCTGCGAGGAGGTCCTCGCCGCGGGCGAGAAGGTGCTGCTGTTCACGCAGTTCGCCGAGTTCGGCGGGATGCTGTCCGAGCACCTGGCGGCACGGTTCGCCCAGCCGGTGCCGTTCCTGCACGGCGGCGTGGACTCCAGGACCCGCGACCGCATGGTCGTGTCGTTCCAGGACCCGGGCGGGCCGGGCATGTTCGTGCTGTCGCTCAAGGCCGGCGGCGTCGGCCTGAACCTGACCGCCGCCAACCACGTCATCCACGTCGACCGCTGGTGGAACCCGGCCGTCGAGGACCAGGCCACCGACCGCGCGTTCCGCATCGGCCAGCGCAAGAACGTCCAGGTACGCAAGCTGCTGTGCGCGGGCACGCTGGAGGAGCGCATCGACGCCGTGCTGGAGCAGAAGAAGGCGCTCGCCGAGGCGACCGTCGGCACCGGCGAGGCCTGGCTGACCGAGCTGTCCACCCAGGCGCTGCGCGAGCTGGTCACGCTGTCGCGCGACGCGGTCGTGGAGTAGGAGGACGACGATGGCCCGCCGCCCCACCACCGCCGACGGCCCGCGGGGCCGCCGCTCCGTCGGCCCCGCCACGGACGAGGAGTGGCACGACCCCTTCGACGACGGGCACCCCACGAGCGACTTCGATCCCTTCGCCGACGAGCCCGTCCCCCACGACCCGGACCCCTTCCCCGACGAGCCCGCCACCCACGACGTGGACCCGTTCGACGGTGGGTCCGCTTCGCACCGCCTGGGCGTCTTCGGCGACGGGTCCGGTGCCGCCGGGCATCCGGACGACCTCGATGACATCGGCGGTCCGGCGCCGGAGCGTCGGGGCTGGTTCCCGGTGTCCAAGCCGCGACTGCCCGCCGACGGCATCCGGGCCCGCAGCCAGCGCGGCGCCATCGCCACCACCTGGTGGTCGCACCGGTTCCTCGCCGCGATCGAGACACCCGAGACCGCGAGCAGGCTCACCCGGGGCAAGTCGTACGCGCGCACCGGACAGGTCCTGTCGCTCAAGGTCGGGCCGGGCGAGGTGCACGCCGAGGTCCAGGGCTCGCGGGCCCGGCCCTACGACGTCACCGTCACGCTGCCGGTGTACACGGGCGCCGAGGCGGAGCGGATCGTGGCGGCGCTGGCCCGGCAGGCCGCGTTCAGCGCCGCGCTGCTGGCCGGGCGGATGCCCGAGGACATCGAGGAGGCGTTCCGGCCGCTCGGGCTGTCGCTCCTGCCCGCCATGCGGGATCTGGAGATCGAGTGCTCCTGCCCGGACTGGGGCAACCCGTGCAAGCACGCCGCCGCCGTGTGCTTCCTGCTCGCCGAGCGGTTCGACGAGGACCCGTTCGCCATCCTGCTGTGGCGCGGGCTGTCCCGCGAGGTGCTGCTGGACGGGCTGCGCGAGCACCGCGCGCAGCGGGTCGGCACCCTGCCGCCCGAGCCGGAGCCGGAGCCGGATGCCGAGCTGGGCCGGTTCTGGGACGCCGGCGAGCTGCCGCCGCTGCCGCCGGTCGCGGACCTGTCCGCCGACCACGTGCTGCGGCGGCTCGGCCCGGCCGGGATCACCGTGCGCGGCGTCGATCTGGCTGCGCTGCTGGTCCCGGCGTACGAGGCGATGGTCCGCGGTCACCGCCCGCCCACCGACGCCACCGACGGGCAGTAGACCGACCTCCCCCGCCGTTTCTGCCGACCCGGGGCCGGGATCGCCGCGAAGATCGCTGTTTCGGGTCAGAACCTGTGGTGGAACTGCACATTCTGACCGGAACCGGCGATCTTTCCTCGGAAGCGGGCCCGGCGCGGCACGGCGCCCGGCCCGTTGCGGCGGCCCGGCGCGGTGTGGTGGTGGGGTCAGAGGTCGGCCAGGGCGCCGTGGTGGTGGATCGGGCCGGCCAGGTCGGACAGGATCTCGCCGGTCCCGCCCCAGCGCACCGCGATGATCTCGGCGGCGATGCTGACGGCGGTCTCCTCCGGCGTGCGGGCGCCGAGGTCCAGCCCGATCGGCGAGCGCAGCCGGCCCAGCTCGGCCTCGGTCATGCCGTGCTCGCGCAGCCGCGCCAGCCGGTCCTCGTGGGTGCGGCGCGAGCCCATCGCGCCGACGTACGCCACGGGCAGCCGCAGCGCGAGCTCCAGCAGCGGCACGTCGAACTTCGGGTCGTGGGTGAGCACGCAGAGCACGGTGCGCTCGTCGACGCGGCGGGCGGCCACCTCACCCTCCAGATACCGGTGCGGCCACTGCACGACGACCTCGTCGGCGGCCGGGAACCGCTTCGCGGTCGCGAACACGGGCCGGGCGTCGCACACGGTGACGTGATACCCGAGGAACCCGCCCATCCGGGCCACGGCGGCGGCGAAGTCGATCGCCCCGAAAACGATCATGCGGGTGGGCGGCGCGTACGCGTTGACGAACACCGCGAGCTCGTCGCCGCGCCGCTGCCCGTCGGCGCCGTAGTGCAGCATCCCGGTGCGCCCGGCGACGAGCAGCCCGCGCGCGTCGTCGGCGACGGCCGCGTCCAGCCGGGCCGAGCCGAAGGAGCCGGAGGTGCCGTCCTCCCACAGCACCATGCGCCGGCCGAGGCGTGGCGAGTCCGCCGGTTCGACGCAGGTCGCCACGGCCACCGGGCGGCCCTCGCGGATCGCCGCCGCGACCTCGCCGAGCTGCGGGAACGTGTCGCGGGAGAGCTGCTCGACGAACACCTCGATGGTGCCGCCGCAGGTCAGCGCCACCGCGAAGGCGTCGGAGTCGCTGACGCCGTAGCGTTCCAGCACGGGCCGGGCGCCCGGCTCGGCGGCGACCTCCTTGGCGACCTCGTACACGGCGGCCTCGACGCAGCCGCCGGAGACGCTGCCCTCGACCTGCCCGTCCGGCCCGACGAGCAGCGCCGCGCCGGGGCGGCGGGGCGCGGACCGCCAGGTCCGCACCACCGTCGCCAGGCCCACCGTCTCGCCCACCTCCCACCAGCGCAGCAGGTCGTCGAGCACGTCACGCACGGGGCACTTCCGAGCCGGGCACGTCCACGTCCGCCCCGTCGGACACGTCGTCGCAGGGCACCGTCTCGACCTCGTGCCGGGCCAGGTACGGCCGGGCGCCGACGTCGCCGACGGCGAGCTTCGCCGCCCCGGCCCAGTGGTCGCGGCCGAGCAGCACCGGGTGCCCGCCGTCCCCGCCGTACGTGGCGACGCGCAGCGTGGCCGGACCGGCGCCCGCCCCGACCCGGCGCACCGCCTCGGCGGTGATCCCCGGCGTGTCCACCAGCAGCACCACTACAGCCTCCACCTGCGGCGGCAGTGCCGCCAACCCCGCGCGCAGGGACGAGCCCATCCCGCTGGGCCAGTCCTCGTTCACCACCACCAGCGCGCCGGGCAGCTGCGGCGCCCGCTCGGCGCCCGCCCCCAGCACCACCACGACCGGTTCGCAGTCGCCCTCGCGCAGCGTGCGCAGCCCGCGCTGCACCATCAACTCCCCGTCGCCCGGCACCGGCGCGTACGCCTTGGGGCCCCCGTAGCGCCGTCCCGCCCCCGCTGCCAGCAGCAATCCGCCGACCGCCATTCTTATCCTCCCCCTGCCTCCCGATCCGCCCACTGAGCGGCGAGCCTCTCCCGGGCGGAGGCCGTCAGGCTGCCGTACAGGCGCAGCCGGGCCATGCCGCCGTCGGGGTAGATGTCCAGGCGCACCTCGTCGACCGGCCCGCCGTGCGCCAGGCGGAACCGGTGGCGGGTGTCGGGCTGCAGCCGGGTGCGGGGCAGCAGCGGCTCGCCGCCCCCGCCGGTCAGCCGCGCCCAGCCCGGAGCGTTGCCCTTGAAGTGCGAGGTGTCCAGCTCGGCCAGGTGGATCACACCCGGTGCGGCGAGCCGGACCCGGACCCAGTCGTTGCCGTCGTCGCGGCGCCGCCGGGTCTCCCAGCCCTCGCCCATGCTCGCGGCCAGGCCCGGCAGCAGCAGGTTGCCGGGCGAGCCGTAGAAGCGGTCGCTGCAGTCGGCGACCCGCCCGCCGAGCTCGGCGGCGGCCAGGTCGAGCGTGTCGGGCAGCAGGTCCGGGTCGGGGGCGGGCTCGCCGTAGACACGCAGCCGGGCCACGCCCCCGTCGGGGTGGATGGTGAGCCGTACGTGGGTGACGACGCGTCCCGCGGTGACGGCGAACCGGTTGCGGGTGTCGCCGTGCAGCGCTGAGCGCTCGACCAGCGGGAACCAGTCGGCGCCGGCCAGCTCGGCGGGCGAGGGGTAGCCGGGCGCGCGGCAGCCCTCGACGGACGCCTCGGGCGGGTAGTTGCCGGTGAAGAACGCGGTGTCGACCACGACGCCGTGCACGAACCCGGGTGCGCCGAGCCGGATCACGGCGTGGTCGTGGCCGGGCTCGCGGCGGCGGCGGGTCTCCCAGCCGTCGTACACCTGGCCCTTGGCCCCGAAGGTGCGCGGGGCGAAGGTCGGCGCCCACGGGTTGATCAGGTTGTCGCGCTCGGCGAAGAACTCGTCGTTGGCGGCGACGACGCTGCCCCCGACGTTGCGCGACGCCAGATCCAGCAGCTCCTCGAACGTCATGCCCTACCCCGTTCCAGCAGGCGGCCCATCGGCTCGGCGCCCGCGAGGCGTCCGCGCAGCCAGGTGTCGCGGACGACGCCGCGCAGGCGACGGCCGTGGTATGGCGAGACGTGGTGGCGGTGCAGCAGCTTCGCGGCGTCGACGGTGAACCCGGCGTCGGCGTCGAAGGCGACCAGGTCGGCGTCGGCTCCCTCGGCGATGCGGCCCTTGCCGGGCAGCCCCACCAGGTCGGCGGGGTTGGCCGCCATCCAGCGCACCACGTCGGCCAGGGTGTGCCCGCGCGCGGCGGCGGCGGTCCAGATCAGCGGCAGGCCGAGCTGCACCGAGGCGATGCCGCCCCAGGCGCTGCCGAAGTCGCCCGCCTTGAGGTCGGGCGGGCACGGCGAGTGGTCGGACACGACGCAGTCGACCACCCCGTCGGCCAGCGCCTGCCACAGCGCGTCCTGATGGGACCGGTCCCGGATCGGCGGGCAGCACTTGTACTGCGTCGCGCCGTCGGGCACGTCGGCGGCGTCGAGGGTGAGGTAGTGCGGGCAGGTCTCGGCGGTGACCCGGACGCCTTCGCGGCGGGCGGCGGCGATCAGCGGCAGCGCGTCGGCGGCGGCCAGGTGCAGGATGTGCACCCGGGCGCCGGTGCGCCGGGCCGCCTCGATCGCGGCGGCGACGGCGCGGGCCTCGGCCTGCGGCGGCCGGGAGGCCACGAAGTCGGCGAAGTGCTCGCCGTGCGCCGCGGTGACCAGCGCCGGGTCCTCGGCGTGCACCACGAACAGCGCGTCGACCGCGCCCAGGGCCTCCTCCAGCCCGGCCGGGTCCAGCGGCGGGAACTCGGGCACCCCGGAGTCGATGAGGAACGCCTTGAACCCGAACACGCCCCGCTCGTGCAGCGCGGGCAGCGCCCCGGCGTTGCCGGGCACCGCGCCGCCCCAGAAGCCGACGTCCACATAACACTGCTCGGCGGCGGCGGCCCGCTTGACCCGCAGCGCCTCGGTGTCGACGGTCGGCGGGATCGAGTTCAGCGGCATGTCGACGATGGTGGTGACGCCCCCGGCCGCGGCGGCGCGGGTCGCGGTGTCGAAGCCCTCCCACTGGGTGCGGCCCGGTTCGTTGACGTGCACGTGGGTGTCGACGAGGCCGGGCAGCAGGGCGCACTCGCCCAGGTCGATCACGTCGTGGCCGGTCAGGGCCTGGTGCCCGGCGACCGCGGCGATGAGGCCGTCGCGGATGCCGACGTCGGCGGGCCGCTCGCCCTCCGGCAGCAGCGTCCGGTGCGAGCGCAGGATGAGGTCGTAGTTCACAGCGATCCCAGCATAGATCGATCGACGCCGAATTCGCCGGAATCCAGCGCACCGCATTCCAGGGCGCGTCGCAGGAATCCGGCCAGGGCCCGCGCGGTCGCGGGTTCGTCGAGGTAGCCGGTGCCGCGGGCGGCGCTGTCGCGCTGCGCGGCGCTGTCGCGGCCGGCCAGCCACGCCCGCAGCCGCTCCGCCGCCTGCGGCGCGCCCTCCCGGAAGAAGGTGTACGCCGCCGCGTAGCGCGTCGGCAGCTGCGCCGGGTGCAGGTCCCAGCCCTGGTAGAAGCCGCGTTCCAGGCTCCGGCGCACCAGCCGCCGGTGCAGCGCCCAGGCGGCGTGCACGGCGGCGGTATCGCCGACGGGCAGCACGTTGGTGGAGCCGTCGACCACGCGCACGCCCGTGCCCGCCGCCGCGACCTGCATGACCGCCTTGGCGTGGTCGGCCACCGGATGCTCCATCGACTGGTACGCCGCCGCGACGCCCAGCGCCGCCGAGTAGTCGTACGTGCCGTAGTGCAGGCCGACGCAGCGGCCCTGCGCGGCCTGGATCATCGCGGGCAGCGGGCACGTCCCGTCCGGCCCCATCACCGCCTGCGGCATCTCCACCTGCAGCTCGAACCGCAACTGCCCGGCCATCGGCTCCAGCTGCCGGCACAGCCACACCATCGCCTCGACCTGGGCCACCGAGCTGACCTTCGGCAGTGTGATCACGAAGTGCGGCGGGATCGGGCCCAGCGCGTCGAGGAAGCGTTCCAGCGTGCGCACCGCGCGGGCGCGGGTGTCGGCCTCCAGGCTCTTGATCCGGATGCCGCAGAACGGCGCCGGGCGGCCCGCGACGAACGCCCCCATGGCGCGGGCGTGCGCGTCCTCGGTGGCGTCCTCGCGCCGGCCGTAGCCGTCCTCGAAGTCGATGCGCAGATCCTCGATCGGCTCGGTGGCCAGCTTGCGGCCGATCCGCTCGTGCAGCTGGTCCGGGTACGGCAGCCCGTGCTCGGCCAGCGCGGCCAGGGCCTGCTCGCCCCAGCGCTGCGCCAGCCCGGTGCGCACCCGGTCGGCGGGCACGTACACGGTGTGCAGCGGCTGGCGGCCGGGCGCCTCGCCGGGCCACCGGTCGCGCAGCACGCCGTCGGCCGCGGCGAGCCTGCGGTCCAGCTCGGCGAGCGGCACCCGGCCCGTGCCGTCGCGGGGCTCGCGCGGCACCCCGAGGAACTCCCCGGCCGGCGGCGACGGCATCAGTCGATCAGCTCCCCGGCCGGCAGCGTCAGGAACTCGGTGAAGTCGTCGGACAACGCCACCTGCTCGAAGAGCTTGCGGGCGGTGGCGTACTCCGGGCCGAGCATCTCCATCTCCTCCGCGATCAGCCGCTCCAGCAGCTCGCGGGTGACCTCGGTGCCGTCGTCCAGCCGCGCCGCGTTGTGCAGCCACTGCCACAGCTGGGAGCGGGAGATCTCGGCGGTGGCGGCGTCCTCCATCAGGTTGTTGATCGCCGCCGCGCCGTTGCCGTGCAGCCACGAGTGGATGTAGCGGATGCCGACGTCGATGTTGGCGTGCAGGCCGGCCAGCGTGATCTCGCCCGGGGTGGTGCGCACGTCGAGCAGGTCGTGCGCGTTCACCGCCACGTCCGGCCGCTGCCGCGAGAGCTGGTGCGGCGCGCCGGCCAGGGCCTGCTCGAACACCTCCAGGCAGACCGGCACCAGGTCGGGGTGGGCCACCCAGGAGCCGTCGAAGCCGTCGGCGGCCTCGCGCTCCTTGTCCTGGCGCACCTTGCCCAGCGCGGTCGCGGTGACCCCGGGGTCGCGCCGGTTCGGGATGAACGCCGCCATGCCGCCCATCGCGTACGCGCCGCGCCGGTGGCAGGTCTTCACCAGCAGCTGGGCGTACGCCCGCAGGAACGGCGCAGCCATGGTCACCTGGCCGCGGTCGGGCAGCGTGTACGCCGGGTGCGCCCGGAACTTCTTGATCAGGCTGAACAGGTAGTCCCAGCGCCCGGCGTTCAGGCCGCTGGCGTGCTCGCGCAGCTCCCACAGGATCTCGTCCATCTCGAACGCGGCCGTGATCGTCTCGATGAGGACGGTGGCCCGGATGCTGCCGTGCGGGATGTCCAGCAGCTCCTGCGCGGCGCAGAACACGTCGTTCCACAGCCGCGCCTCCAGATGGCTCTCCATCTTGGGCAGGTAGTAATAGGGACCACTGCCCTGGGCCAGCAGCTCCGCCGCGTTGTGGTAGAAGTGCAGGCCGAAGTCGACCAGCGCCGCCACGCCCGGCGAGCCGTCCACCTCGAAGTGGCGCTCGTCCAGGTGCCAGCCGCGCGGGCGCACCACGATGGTGGGCAGCGGCCCCGGGTGCAGGGCGTAGAGCTTGTCGCCCTGCTGCAGCGAGATGGTGCGGCGGACCGCCTCGTAGAGGCTGCGCTGGCCGCCGACGACGTTGGCCCAGTGCGGGGTGTTCGCGTCCTCAAGGTCGGCCAGCCACACCTTCGCGCCCGAGTTCAGCGCGTTGATGGTCATCTTCCGGTCGGTCGGTCCGGTGATCTCGACCCGCCGGTCCACCAGGTCGGCCGGGGCGGCCGCGACCGTCCACTCGGCCTCGCGCAGGTACGCGGTCTCGGGCAGGAAGTCCAGCGTGCCGGTCCGGGTGATCTCCTCCTGGCGGCGGGCCCGCGCCGCCAGCAGCTCGTCGCGGCGCGGCCGGAAGCGGCGCTGCAGCTCGGTGACGAACTCCACCGCTCCCGGGCTCAGAATGTCGGTCACTCACACTCCCACGATGTGTTCGGGCCGCACCGGCACCCTGGTCAGTGCCGCGCCGGTAGCGGCGCGTATCGCCGCCACCACGGCCGGTGTGGACGAGATCGTAGGCGGTTCGCCGACGCCGCGCAGCCCGTACGGCGAGTGCGGGTCGGCCATTTCGAGGATGTCCAGCTGCATCGGCGGCATGTCCATGATCGTAGGGAGCAGGTAGTCGGTGAAGGACGGATTACGCACCTTCCCGTCGACGAGCTGGACCTCCTCCATCAGCGCCAGCCCGAGCCCCTGCGCCGTGCCACCCTGGATCTGCCCCGCCACCGCGCCCGGGTTGACCGCCTTGCCGACGTCCTGGGCGGTCACGATCTCGACCACCTTCACCAGCCCCAGCTCCACGTCCACGTCCACGGTGGCCCGGTGCGCCGCGAACGCGTACTGCACGTGCGCGTCCCCCTGCCCCGTCTGCGGATCCAGCGCAGACGTCGGCCGGTGCCGCCACTGCACCGTCTCCTCGATCGCCTCGTCGGCGAGCAGCTCCACGATCTCCGCGACCACGTTCCCGTCCGCGCCGACCACCCGCCCCCCTTCCAGCGAAAGGAAGGGCACCTTCTTATCGCTATCCGTAGAGGAAGGTGCCCTTGTTAACTCCGGTGCGGCGAGGCGGTCCAGCAGGCGGGTCCGGATCGCCTGGCAGGCCGCGCGGACGGCGCCGCCGGTCATGTACGTCTGCCGCGACGCCGACGACGACCCGGCGCTGCCCACGGCCGTGTCCGCCGGGGCGATGGTGACCTGCTCGACGCCCAGCTCGGTGCGCACGATCTGCGCCTGCACGGTGACCAGCCCCTGGCCGACCTCGGCGGCGGCGGTGTGCACCAGCACGGCGGGCCGCCCGCCGACCACCTCCAGCCGCACCCGGGCCGTGGCGAAGTCGTCGAAGCCCTCGGAGAAGCACACGTTCTTGATGCCGATGCCGTACCCGACGCCGCGCACCACACCCTCGCCCCGCGTCGTGTTGGCCGTGCCGCCGGGCGCGAAGTCGGCCTGCGCCGGGGCCGCCGGTCTGTCCTGCACCAGCCTGAGCAGCTCGGCGACCGGCGCCGGGCCCTCCACCACCTGCCCGGTCGGCATCAGGTCGCCGGTGTGCAGCGCGTTGCGCACCCGCAGCTCCACCGGGTCCAGCCCGAGCGCGGCGGCCAGCCGGTCCATCTGGGACTCGTACGCGAAGCAGGCCTGCACCGCGCCGAAGCCGCGCATCGCCCCGCACGGCGGGTTGTTGGTGTAGAGCCCGTAGGCGTCCATCACCACGTTCGGCACGTCGTACGGCCCGACGCCGAGCGTCGCCGCGTTGGCGACCACCGCGCCGGTGCTGGACGCGTACGCGCCGCCGTCGAGCAGGATGCGCGCCTTCACGTACACGAGCCTGCCGTGCTCGTCGGCTCCGTGCTCGTAGCGCAGCCGCGCCGGGTGCCGGTGCACGTGGCCGAAGAACGACTCCTCGCGGCCGTACACCATCTTGACCGGGCGGCCCGTGCGCAGCGCCAGCATGCTGGCATGGACCTGCATGGACAGGTCCTCCCGCGCGCCGAACGCGCCGCCGACCCCGGCCAGGGTGAGCCGCACCTTGTCCGCCGGCAGCCCCAGGCACGCCGCGACCTGCTTCTGGTCCACGTGCAGCCACTGGGTGGCGATGTAGAGGTCGATCCCGCCGTCCTCGGCGGGCACGGCCAGCCCCGACTCGGGGCCGAGGAAGGCCTGGTCCTGCATGCCGACCTCGTACTCCCCCGTCACCACGACCGCGGCCGTGGCGTGCGGGTCGCCGCGCCGGATCGGCACGTGGCGCAGCAGGTTCGGCCGGTCGACGTGCACCCGCGGACCGGCCGGGTCGAGGGCCGCCTCGGGATCGGTGACCGGGTCGAGGACCTCGTAGCCCACCTCCACCCGGGCGGCGGCGCGGCGCGCGGTCTCCGGATGGTCGGCGGCCACGATCACGATCGGCTCGCCCTGGTAGCGCACCACGCCCGCGGCCAGCACCGGCTGGTCGACGTGCTCCAGGCCGTAGAGCGGCTCGCCCGGCACGTCCTCGTGGGTGAGCACCGCGTACACGCCGGGCACGCGCAGCGCCGGGCCGATGTCGAGCGCGGTGATCCGCGCGCGCGGATGCGGGCTGCGCAGCGTCGCGCCCCACAGCATGTCGTCGGCCCACAGGTCGGACGAGAACGCGAACTCGCCGGTCACCTTCAGCCGCCCGTCCGGCCGCTGCGGCGACGCCCCCACCCCGCCGTCCACCACCGCCACCAGCCCCACGGGCGCCGTGGTCGTCATCGCGCCACCCCCTCTGCCCTGCCGCAACTCTTGACGAGCTGCGGCCTAGAAGTCCCGCTGAGCGCGCGACTCTTCAGCAGTCGCGCCGGGGGCGTGACGGCGCCGGTGGGCGGGCGGGTGGTCATCGGCCGGCCTTTCGCAGGAGGGTGCGGCTGACCCGGGTGAGGTCGCGGGCCAGGGAGTCCTCGTCGGCGTGGACCAGGCGGCCGGCGCGGACCACCGGCCGGCCGCCGACCAGCAGCGCCTCGACGCGGGCGGGCGGGCCGAAGACCAGGGCCGCGACCGGGTCGTCGATCCCGGCGTGGCCGATGCCGTCGATGCGCCACAGCGCCAGGTCGGCGAGCTTGCCCGGCTCCAGGCTGCCCAGCTCGCCGTCGCGGCCGAGGCACCGGGCCCCACCGGTGGTGCCCAGCGCGAGCGCCTCGCGGGCGGTCAGCGCGGCCGGGCCGCCGCGCAGCCGCGCGACCAGCATCGCCTGGCGCAGCTCCGGGCCCAGCTCACCGGCCTCCTGGGAGGCCGTGCCGTCGACGCCGAGGCCGACCGGCGCGCCCGCGTCGAGCAGGTCGCGCACCCGCGCGATCCCCGCGCCGAGCCGCGCGTTGGAGCTGGGGCAGTGCGCCACGCCGGTGCCGGTGGCGCCCAGCCGGGCCACCGCGCCGTCGTCGAGGTGCACGCCGTGCGCCAGCCACACGTCGTCGCCGAGCCAGCCGAGCTTCTCGGCGTACTCGACGGGCGTGCAGCCGAACCGGTCGCGGCAGAAGGCGTCCTCCTCGACCGTCTCGGCGAGGTGGGTGTGCAGCCGTACGCCGTGCGCGCGGGCCAGGGACGCGGCCTCGCGCATCAGGTCGGAGGTGACCGAGAACGGCGAGCACGGCGCGACGGCGACGCGCACCCGCGACGACGGCGACGGGTCGTGGTGCCGCTCGATCGCCTCGGCGGTCGCGGCGAGCGCGGCGTCGGTCGACTCGACGACGCTGTCCGGCGGCAGCCCGCCCTGCGAGACGCCGAGGTCCATCGAGCCCCGGCAGGCGTGCAGCCGTACGCCGACCGCCCCGGCCGCCTCGACCTGCGTGCCGATCAGGTCGCCGGAGCCGCGCGGGAACACGTAGTGGTGGTCGGCGGCGGTGGTGCAGCCGGACAGGGCCAGCGCGCCGAGCCCGGCGGCGGTGGTGACGTACACCAGCTCGTCGTCGATCCCGGCCCAGACCGGATAGAGCTCGACCAGCCAGTCGAACAGGTTGCTCTGCTGCGCCAGCCCGCGCGTGGCCCACTGGTAGAGGTGGTGGTGGGTGTTGACCAGGCCCGGCGTGGCCAGGCAGCCCCGGCCGTCGATCACCTGGTCGGCGGGCCCGTCGAAGTCGCCCGCGCCGACGGCCGTGATCCGGTCCCCGTCGATCACCACGTGCCCGTGCGGGTACTCGGTGCCCGCCCCGTCGACCGTGGCGATCGCGCATCCGTTGACGACGGTCCTCATGACGCCGCCCCGCCGAGACCGCCCCGACCCGGCGCACCGCCCGGACCGGCCGGGCCGCCGTGCCCGGATCGGACGGCCGGGTCGGCGGCGACACCGCCGGAGGCGGCGAGGCGTACCGCGTCCATGATCTTCTCGTAGCCGGTGCAGCGGCACAGGTTCCCGGCCAGGGCCTCGCGGATCTCCGGGTCGCTGGGGTGCGGGTTGCGGCCCAGCAGGTCGTGCACCGAGACGATCAGGCCCGGCGTGCAGAAGCCGCACTGCACGGCGCCGGTCTGCAGGAACGCCCGCTGCACGGGGTCGAGATCGCCCTCCGGCGCGAGTCCCTCGACGGTGCGGATCTCGCGCCCGGCGGCCTGTCCCGCGGCGACCAGGCAGGCGCAGACGGCGGTGCCGTCGAGGTACACCGTGCACGAGCCGCACTCGCCCTGCTCGCAGGCGTTCTTGCTGCCGGGCAGGGCGAACCGCTCGCGCAGCACGTAGAGCAGGCTCTCGCCCTCCCAGACGTCGTCGGCGGTCCGGGTCAGCCCGTTGACCGTGCAGGTCAGCCGCATAGTTCCCTCCAGGCCCAGGTCAGGGTGCGCCGGCCCAGCACGGCCAGCGCGTGGCGGCGGTACGCGGCCGTGCCGCGCACGTCGTCGATCGGGGCGGCGGCCGCCGCGACCAGCTCGCCGAACCGCCGTACGACGGCGGGGTCGAGCGTGCCGAGGGTGTCCCAGGGCAGCTCGCCCGCGGCGAACAGCTCCGCCTCGACCGCCCGGCGCGGCGTCGGGGCGGCCGAGCCGATGCCCGTGCCGACCGCGCGCCGGTCCGGGTGCAGGGCCAGCGCGAACGAGCTGACCGCGATCACCATCGCGTTGCGGGTGCCGATCTTCGAGAACTGCTCGGGCCCGGCGGCGGGGCGCACCAGCACCGCCGCGATCAGCTCGTCGGGCGCGAGCACGCTGCGCTTGGGGCCGGTGAAGAAGTCCGCGACCGGCACCAGCCGGGTGCCGCGTACCGACGCGAGCTCGATCTGCGCCCCGGCGGCCAGCAGCGGCGGATGGGCGTCACCGGCGGGAGAGGCCGAGCCGAGGTTGCCGCCGAGCGTGCCCCGGTTGCGGATCTGCGGCGAGCCCACCGTGCGCGCGGCCATGGCCAGGCCGGGCAGCCGGTCGCCCAGCTCCTCCATGATCCGGGTGTAGGACACCCCCGCGCCGACGCGCAGCAGCTCACCGTCCATCGACCAGGTGGTCAGCTCGCCCAGGCGGGTCAGGTCCAGCAGCGCCGGGGGCCGCCGCCGGTGGAAGTTCAGCTCGACCATCACGTCGGTGCCGCCCGCGATCGGCACCGCGTCCGGCCGGTCCGCCTTGATCTGCAGCGCGTCGTCCCAGGTCGACGGCGTCATGAAGTCCATCAGGCCGCTCCCAGCTCCCACGCTAGCCCCGCCGGCGGCGCGTCGTCGCGCAGCACCGTGCCCTCGATCAGCCCGTACGGCCGGTCGGCGGCGAAATAGACGCGGTCGGGGTTGTCGAGCCCGAACGGCGACAGGTCCACCAGGAAGTGGTGCCGGTTGGGCAGCGCCAGCCGCACCTCGGCCACCTCCGGCACGGTCTGCAGCACCCGCTCGCCCATCGCGTACAGCGTCTGCTGCAGCGAGCGGCTGTAGGTGTCGGCGAACGCGTCGATCAGGCCGCTGCGGACCTGCTCGAAGGCCGCGTCCCAGGCGACGTCGGCCGAGATGAAGCGCCAGCGGGCGTCCACCGCGGTGGCCAGGATGCGCTCGCTCGCCTCCGGCAGCGTCGTGTACCGGTCGCGGGCGAAGCCCCGGAACTCCGAGCCGGTCGTGTTCAGCAGGGTCAGCCCGTGCAGCCCGCCCACCACCCAGGCCTGCTCGGCCGTGGCGGTCAGCGTCGCGGTGCGCACCTCGTCCCCGGCGCGGGCGAACGAGTGGTCGCCCAGCCGCCGCCAGCCGTACGACTCGATGTGCACCTGCGCCCGCTCCACCGCGTCGGTGCCGGTGACGAAGTGCCGGGCCAGCTCCAGCCCGAACCGCTCGATCTCGCCGACGCCGCGCCGCGCGAACGCGTACACCGTGTTCTTCTGCGTGTCGGTCGGCAGCACGTCGCTGTTGTCGCCGGTCAGGTGCGTGGCGTCGAGGCGGCCCGCGAGCCGCGTGCTCACGTTCAGGTCGGTCAGCGCGTGCCGGTCGCCGTCACGGGCCACCGCGACCAGGCGGCACTCCGCCTTGCCGTACCGGTTGGGCCCCAGGTGGATCGCCATCAGGACCCCCGGTAGGTGGTGTAGCCGAACTTGCTCAGCAGCAGCGGCACGTGCAGGTGCCGCGCCGGATCGGTCACGTCGAACACCACGGTCACCTCGGGGAAGAAACTGCCCAGCCCCTGGTACGCGGCGACGTCGAAGCGCAGCCCGTAGCGGCCCACCAGCCACTGCTCGGCGGGCACCCAGTCCGACAGGCGCCCGTCGGCGTCCGTCGTGCCGGTCGCCACGGTCACCCAGCCGTACTGCCCGAGCCGCTGCAGGGTCACCTGCACGTCGGCCGCGGGCTCACCGCGGCAGGTGTCCAGCACGTGCGTCGACAGGGTCATCCGCCCGCCCCGCCGGTTCTACTCGTCCTCACGCTGTCACCAACCGTTCCAGGCGCAGCAGGGTGATCGCCGTCAGCTCGCGGCGTACCACCTCGCGCTCGGTCTGCTCGTCGTTGGCCAGCCGCTCCCGCGCCGCCGCCAGCATCTGCCCGGCCGACTTGCCCGTCGCGAAGATGAGGAAGACATGGCCGAACCGCTCCTCGTACGCCCGGTTCGCGTCGACCAGCGCGGCCGCGGTCTGCTCGTCGGCCGACGCGGCACCGGACTGCTCCCGCCGCGACCAGGCCGCCTCCCGGCCCGCGCCCGCGGCCCGCTCGCCGATGCGCGGGTGGGCCGCCAGCGCCTGCGCGACGTCCGGCCAGGACAGTGCCGCCACCGCCCCGGCGGCGACCTCGCGCAGCTCGGCGTGCCCCGGATAGGGCCGGGCGGCCGACACCGCGCGCGCCCACGCGTCGCAGGCGCAGCAGGCGCGCAGCTCCTCCTCCGCCTGCGCCTGCGGCAGGTCGTTGAACGCGGCCAGCGACATGGGATGAGTCAACTGCCCCGCCCCCTGGCGTAGAAGGGTGAGAAGGACCGAAACTGCAACAAAGCCTGGCTAGGCTCTTTGGAGGTTACGACAAAGGCGGTCCGCATGCGGCTACGTGACGTGCTGGAACACCCTGGTGTCCGGCTGCCCGTGCTCGCCGGGGAGGGCGAGCTCGACCGCCCGGCGGGCAACACGTACACCACCGACCTGCTCGACCCGGCGCGCTACCTCGCCGGCGGCGAGGTCGTGCTCACCGGCATGATGTGGCGGCGCGAGCCCGCCGACTCCGAGGCGTTCGTCGCCGCGCTGGCCGGTGCCGGGGCGGCGGCGCTCGGCGCGGGCGAGGCGCTGCTCGGGCCGGTCCCCGCCGACCTGGTCGAGGCCTGCCTGCGGCACCGGCTGCCGCTGTTCGCCGTGCCGGCCGAGGTGTCGTTCCGCGAGGTGACCGACCGGATCAACACGGTGCTGTGGGCCGAGCGCGAGGCCGGCGCGGTCGCCGCCCGCAACCGCCGCCGCGGCCTGGTCGCCCGGCTCGCCGCCGGCGCCGACCTGGCCGAGGTATGGCCGAGGACGGGCGCGTGGGTCCTCAGCTGCACCGGCCGCGTCATCGTCGGCGGCCCGCTCGCCACCCAGGTCCCGGCGACCCCGGGTGCCGTCGACGACATCGTCGCCGGCGGCGCCGGCGGCAGTGGCACCATCACGAGCGGCACAGTCGTCAGCGGGGCCGTCGGCAGTGGTCGGGCGGGCGCGCGGGATGCCGCGGCCGGGTCAGGCCTCGGCGCGAAGCTCGCCGCCGCGTTCCTGCGTGCGGACACGCTGCCGGTGCGGTGCCGGATCGGCGACCGGGAGTTCCACCTGGACGCGCCCGCGCTCACCCCGGCGCTGGGCGCCCGCTTCGTGGCCGCCACCGAGGGCGGGTCCCCGCTGGAGGAGCTGGTCGAGCTGGCCGCCCTGGACGCGGCCCGGCAGGAACGCGCCCGGCAGGTCGAGCAGCGGCTCGCCGCCACCCTCGTCGCCGCCCTCGCCACCACCACCGACCCCGCCGAGACCACCGCCGCTCTCCACTCCTGCGGCATGCCGACCACCGGCCCGTACACCGTCGTCGTCGCCTCCCTCGACCGCGCCGGCCGCGGCGGTTTCGCCGAAAGTGCACGAATTCCCGGCCGCGAACCCGCAGTTTCCCCGAAACCGCAGCACGACCCCCGGTGCGACGTGTGCGCGGTCGTGGAGGAGATGGCGGGGCGGGGCGGTGCGGCGACGGTGGTGGCGGCGGACGGGGCGAGGGTGGTGGCGGTGGTCGCCGGTGGGGACGTGCTCGCCGGGGTGCGGGAGGGTGCGCGGCAGCTCGCGGCCGCAGCGCGCGGGACGCGGATCACCGCCGGGGTCAGCGAGACCGCTGCGGGGGTCGCCGAGCTGCCCGCCGCGCTGGCGCAGGCCCGGCACGCGCACGACTTCGCGGGCGAGCGTGACGGGAGGGTGCGGGTCGTCGGGTGCGGCGAGCTGGCCTCGCACGACCTGCTGCTGGCGGGCGTGCCCCGGGCCGCCCGGCAGGCGTTCGCCGACCGGCTGCTCGCGCCGCTGCGGGCGTACGACAGCTCGCACAACGCCGATCTGCTGCGCACCCTGCAGATGTTCCTGGCCTGCGACGGCTCGTGGACCAGGTGCGCGAGCGCGATGCACCTGCACGTGAACACGCTGCGCTACCGGATCCGCCGCATCGCCGACCTCACCGGCCGCGACCTCGACAGCTTCGCCGACCGCGTCGACCTCTACCTCGCCCTACGCCTGACACCCTGACCCGCCCGAAGATCACTCGACTTGCCAGGCACATGGGCGTACGCGTGCCCAAGATACGCCCATGTGCCAGGCAAGTCGGATGATCTTCAGGCGCCGCCGCCGAGGACGGCGTCGCCCTCGGCGGTCTCCTCGGCGGGTGGGCGGTGCTTGTGCAGCAGGGCCGAGATGGGGGTGCCGGTGTCGTTGACGCGCAGCACGAACGGCCGCTGCGGGGTGTAGCGGATCGCCGTGATCGACGACGGCTCGACCGAGATGCGCTGGAACAGGTCCAGGTGCATGCCGAGCGCGTCGGCCACGATCGCCTTGATCACGTCGCCGTGGCTGCACGCCAGCCACACCGCGTCGGGCCCGTGGGACTCGGTGATGCGCGCGTCCCAGGCCCGTACGGCGGTGACGGCGCGGTTGGCCATCGCCGCCATCGCCTCACCGCCGGGGAAGATCACGGCCGCGGGATGGTGCTGCACGGTCGCCCAGAGCGGGTTGTCGGCCAGCTCCTTGAGTGAGCGGCCGGACCACTCGCCGTAGCCGCACTCGCGCATGCCCTCGTCGGGCACCGCCGCCACGCCGGGCAGGGCGAGCTCCAGGGTCTGCCGGCAGCGGCGCAGCGGGCTGGTCACCACCACGGCCAGCGGCAGCCCGGCCAGGCGTCCCCGGGCCTGCTCGGCCTGGGCGACGCCCAGCTCGTCGAGCTCGACGGGCAGGTCCCCGGCGAGGATGCCGTCGGCGTTGGCGGTGGTGCGTCCGTGTCGCAGCAGCAGTAGGGTGGCCACGCCCGCCAGCCTAGGTCGCGGAGATGGTGTTCGTCGCGAGCAATGCGATGATCGCGCCACCCAGGATCACGCGGTACCACACGAACGTCATCAGCGTGTGGTGCGCGACGAACTTGAGCAGCCAGGCGATCGAGGCGTACGCGACGATGAAGCTCACGACCGTGCCGACGATCAGCACGGTGCCGGTGACGGTGGGGCTGCCCAGCGCCTCGGGCAGCTCGTAGATGCCGGCGGCGACGAGCGCGGGCACGCCCAGGAAGAACGACAGCCGGGTGGCGGTGACCCGGTCGATGTCGCGCAGCAGGCCGGTGGTGATGGTGGCGCCGGAGCGGGACACGCCCGGGATGAGCGCGAGGCACTGCGCGAAGCCGATGACCAGGGTGTCGGCCAGGCGCAGCTGCTTCTCGCCGCGCACCTGGGTGGCGGCGTACTCCGCGAAGGCCATCACGGCGCTCCACACGATCAGCGAGCCGGCCACGAACCACATGCTGCGCAGCGGGCCGGTGATCAGGTCCCGGCCGAGGAAGCCGACGATGCCGATCGGGATCGAGCCGGCGATGACGTACCAGGCGAACTTGTAGTCGAAGTCCTGGCGGCCCTCGGCGGAGAACAGGCCCTTGAACCATGCCGCGGCCAGGCGCCGGATGTCCTTGGCGAAGTAGACCAGCACCGCCGCGATCGCTCCGATCTGGATCACGGCGGTGAAGGCGGTGACGGCGGGATCGTCGATCGGCAGGCCCATCAGCTTCTCGGTGATGGTCAGGTGTCCCGTCGACGAGATCGGGAGGAACTCGGTGATCCCCTCCACGATGCCCAGGACGATCGCCTGCCAGATCTCGATCTCCACTTGTCTACTCTCCCAGTCCGCTCTCCGCGTAGGCATCGGCCACCGTACGCAAGGTCTCCTTGCCGGAGTCGGCGTCTGCGACGAACAGCGCCAGCGACAGAGTAGTCACGCCCGCGTCGGCGAACTCACGCAGGCGTCGCGCGATGCGGTCCTTGGGACCGAGCAATGAGGTGCGGTCGATGAACTCCATCGGTACGGCCGCGGCGGCGTCCCGGTGCTTACCGGCCAGGTACAGGTCCTGGACCTGCGCGGCGGCCTCGCCGTAGCCCATGCGGGTGGCGAGCTGGTTGTAGAAGTTCTGCTGTCGGCTGCCCATGCCGCCGACGTACAGCGCGGCATAGTTGCGCACCAGCTCGGCGCACATCTCGACGTTGTCGCCGACCACGACGGGCACGCTGGGCACGATGTCGAAGCCGTCGAGGGTCTTGCCCGCCTTGGCCCGGCCCGCGGCGATCTGGGCGAGCTGCTCGTCGGCGAACTCCGGCGCGAAGAACACGGCCAGCCAGCCGTCGGCGATCTCGCCCGCCAGCTCCAGGTTCTTCGGGCCGACCGCGGCGAGGTAGATCGGGATCTCGGTGCGCAGCGGGTGGAAGTTGAGCCGCAGCGCCTTACCCGGCCCGTCGGGCAGCGGCAGGGTGTGGAACTCGCCGTCGTAGCTGACCTGCTTGCGGCTCAGCGCGAGCTTGACGACGTCGACGTACTCGCGGGTGCGGGCCAGCGGCTTGGCGAAGCGCACGCCGTGCCAGCCCTCGGAGACCTGCGGGCCGGACACGCCCAGCCCGAGCCGGAAGCGCCCGCCGGACAGGGTGTCGAGGGTGGCGGCGGTCATCGCCGTGGCGGCCGGGGTGCGGCCGGGGATCTGCATCACGGCGCTGCCGACGTCGATGCGCTCGGTCTGCGCGGCGATCCACGACAGCAGCGAGGGCGAGTCGGACCCGTACGCCTCAGCCGCCCACACCACCGAAAAACCGAGCCGGTCGGCCTCGCGGGCCAGCGTCAGCAGCACTTCGGGCGTGGACCACGGCGTCAGGTAGCCGATGTTGAGACCGAGTCGCATGAAGACCTCCGTTGGCCGAGCCGCTTCTTCGGTGCGCCCACGTTACCCACTAGTAGCAATCATGGGAAGGATGACCCCCGTCTGTGGCCCGGCCCACACCACCCCCGGCCGATCTTGCGCGAACTGTGGGTATGACACGCCCATTCCGGGCAAATCCCTAACACTTCGCGCAAGATCGACGCGATCTTGGCGCGGGTCAGCCGAAGCCTATGCCGGGGCTGGGGCCAGGGACGGGACGCGGGGCGAGGTGGGGGGCAGCAGGGCTGGGCGGCGGCGAGCGGCCAGGTCCTCGACCCAGCCGAAGCAGAGCGTCGCCGCGGCGGTCAGCGCCCCGCCCACCAGCACGGTGAGCAGCGGCGGGCCGGCGGCGTGGCCGAGCAGCCACAGCCCGAGGGCGACCATCGGCATCTGCCACACGTACACGGTCACCGCGCGGGCGTTGAGCACCGCGATCACCCGGCGCAGCGGGCGTACCCCGTGCACCCAGGCCAGCTCCGGGCGTGCCCGCAGCGCCACCAGCACCACGCCGGTGCCCCACAGCGCCTGGGTGAGCTGATCGTGCAGCCCGGTGGCCGCGCCGCCCGCCCGCAGCAGGGCCAGCCCGCCCAGTGCCGCCGCGGCGGCCAGCAGGTGCGGCCAGGGCAGCCGGTCCAGCAGGCCGGTGTGGCGCGCGTACCCGAGCAGCCAGGCGGTGCCGTAGGCGGCCGTGGTCCACACCACGTCGGTGACCGACGAGGCGGGCAGCGTGATCACCGTGGACAGCAGCGCGGCCGCGCCGAGCGGGGCGAGCAGCGTCAGCACCGGCGCCCGGTCGAACAGCCACCACAGCAGCGGCGACAGCAGCACGAACCACAGGTAGGCGCGCAGGTACCACAGCGCCACGACCAGCGGCGCGCCCCACTCGCTGGCCGGTGGGTTGACCAGCGGGAAAGCCCAGCCGAGCAGGTCGCTCCAGCCGAACCCGGACCAGCCGTCGACCAGCATCAACGGCACCACGACCGCACCGAGCGCCCACAGCGGCGGCAGCAGCCGGCGCACCCGCGAGCGCACCGTACGCACCGCGCCCCCGCGCGCCAGCGAGCCGGCGGTGAGGTAGCCGGCCAGCCCGAACATCACCCACATGGACGGCAGCAGCGTGGTCAGCACGCCGAGCGGCATCGTGTGCTGGAGGAAGACGCGCACGATCGCGGCCGCGCGCAGGGAGTCGATGTACGGGCTACGTGGGCGGACGGGTGTCGCGGCCACGGCTGCGGGCGCCGTGACCGTACTCATCAACGTCATGCTTCGGTGCTCCCGGGGCTGGTCGACCGTTGCGTCAACCACAGCCCACTTCCCTCAACGCAGGCTCGGCAAACCGCCCCGGGCCTGTGTATCCGCTGACGGCACCCGCCGATCACCGGGACGGCGGGAAGCCGAATACAGTTCATCCCATGCAGCAACGACCGCTCGGCCGCAGCGGGCTGGTGGTCTCCCGCCTCGCCCTGGGCACCATGAGCTGGGGCCTGGACACGGATCCGGACGATGCCGGGGCGCAGCTCAAGGCGTATGTGGACGCCGGCGGGACGCTGATCGACACCGCCGACGTGTACGCCGACGGCGAGGCCGAGGCGCTGCTGGGGACCCTGCTCGACGCCATGGTGTCCCGCGACGACGTGCTGATCGTCGCCAAGGCCGGGCTGCGCGCCTGGGAGGGCCGCCGCCACGACGGCTCCCGGGGCCACCTGCTGCGCACGCTCGACAACACGCTGCGCCGCCTCGGTGTGTCGTATGTGGACCTGTGGCAGGTGCACGGGCACGACCCGGACACCCCGTGGGAGGAGACGCTGTCCGCGCTCGACCACGCGGTCAGCTCCGGCCGGGCCCGCTACGCGGGGGTGTCGAACTTCTCCGGCTGGCAGACCGCCCGCGCCGCGACCTGGCAGCACGCCTGGCCCGGCCGCGCCCCGATCACCGCCACGCAGGTGGAGTACTCCCTGCTCCAGCGCGGCATCGAGCGGGAGGTGCTGCCCGCCTGCGAGACCATGGGCATCGGGGTGCTGCCGTGGTCGCCGCTGGGCCGCGGGGTGCTGACCGGCAAGTACCGCCACGGCCGCCCCGCCGACTCGCGGGGGGCGTCACCGCACTTCGAGCGCTTCGTCCTGCCGTACCTGCAGCCCCGCTGCTCGGCGATCGTGGAGGCGGTGGCGACCGCCGCGGACGGGCTGGGCGTCTCCGCCGCCGAGGTGGCGCTGGCCTGGGTGCGCGACCGGCCGGGGGTGACCGCGCCGATCCTCGGCGCCCGCAACGTCGGGCAGCTGGTGGCGGCGCTGCAGGTGGAGGAGATCGAGCTGCCGCCGGAGATCTCCCGGGCGCTGGACGACGTCTCGGCCATCCCGCTCGGCTACCCCGAGCTGGACTGACCGGGCCGTGCGCCGGGCCGGCGCCGAATCGGGCGAGTGGGGCGCAGCGGCACCCGAACGGACGTTTCCCCAGCGGAAGGCAGGCGCGCTGCGCTTGCCGGACCCGCAGGCAGCGGGCACGATCTCTTTATGGACTACGAATACGCACCGCTGCGGTTACCTCCGGACATCGATCGGTTGACCGCCGCGGTGCGGCTGGCCATTCAGGCGGAGTACGGCGGGTGGGAGCTGGCCCGGGTGCGGCTGATGAAGGACGGCACCCGGCAGGTGCTGCTCCGCCGCCCGCTGCGGCTGGCACCGCTGCCCGGCCCGTCGGCCTGAGGCACAATCCCCCCACGCTCGACCGGCCACGGCGGCCGGTGGAGCAGGTCCTGCCGCCCGGTGTCCCGCCGCCCACAGCACGAACGGCGCGCACCCCGGGTGGGATGCACGCCGTCCCTCGTAGGGCAGGACGTCAGTCCTGGTCCTCCATGATGTCGCCGTTCAGGTGCTCGTCCAGGCGGGCCACCAGCTTGTCGTTGGTGCCCAGCGTGAACGGGCCGTTGGCGTCGGACTCCTCGAAGTCGTCGGGCTCCAGGGACTTGTCGACCTCGGCGACGGTGACGATGCCGTCCAGCGGCTCCAGCTCCGGGATGTCCAGCGCGGCCAGCGAGCCGTCCGAGCTCTGCAGCAGCTCCAGCACGGCGTCGGCGACCGAGCCGACCGGCTCGCTGTCGCCGTCGCTCAGCCCGGCCTCGCGGCGGGCCAGCTCGGCGGCGCTGATCAGCGCGGAGACGCTTGGGATCAGGTAGTCGCGGCGCTGGCGCACCGAGATCACCTTCGGGTGCGGGTCGGTCGGGGCCTGCTCGGCGGCGACCAGGTCGGCCATGAACCGGTCGGCCTTCTCCAGGTCGATCGGCTCCACCTCCCAGGGCAGCGGCTCGCCGTACGTCTCCGAGAGGGCGTCGTCGTAGGCGACAGCGGCGTTGTTGAACGCGACGTAGGCGCGCCAGACGTCATCGCTGTCGACCTCGCCCTTGGCCTCACGTACGGCGGCCAGGTGCGCACGGGCAGCGGTGATCATCTCTTCCAGCGCGGCCTCGACGGCGGCGTGGTTGTCGCTCATTACTCGGTTACTCCTTCATACGACGAGACAGGCCGGTTCCCGGCCGCACTCCGGCCGGGCCTAACTCTGCCGCAGGAACCTGTCCAGTACCCGCACGCCGAACTGTAGTCCCTCCACCGGCACCCGCTCGTCGATGCCATGGAACAACGCGGAGAAGTTCAACTCCGGGGGCAGCCGCAGGGGTGCGAACCCGAAGCAGCGGATGCCGAGCCGGGAGAAGGCCTTGGCGTCGGTGCCACCGGAAAGCATGTACGGCACCGCGTGCGCGCCCGGATCTTCGGCCCGCAGGGCCAGCGCCATGGCATCCACCAGCGCCCCGTCGAACTCCGTCTCCAGGGCGGGCTGCCGGTGCACCGACTCCAGCTCCAGGTCCGGCCCGAGCACCTCGGCGAGCTGCTCGCGGAACAGCTCGAACTGGCCCGGCAGGGTCCGGCAGTCGATGGTGGCGCTGGCCCGGCCCGGGATCACGTTGTCCTTGTAGCCGGCGGCCAGCCGGGTCGGGTTCGCGGTGTTGCGGATGGTCGCGCCGATCATGGTGGCGATCGGGCCGAGCTTCGCGATCGCGGCCTCCGGGTCGTCCGGGTCGATCTCGATCCCCAGCGCCTCGCCGACCTCCTCCAGGAAGGCCCGCACGGTCGGGGTGACCACCACCGGGAAGCGGTGCCGGCCCACCCGGGCCACCGCCTCGCACAGCGCGGTCACCGCGTTGTCGTCGTGCACGAACGAGCCGTGCCCGGGGCGCCCCGTGGCGTGCACGCGCAGCCAGTCGATGCCCTTCTCGGCCGTCTGGATCATGTACAGGCGCAGGTCGTTGCTGACCGTGTACGAGAAGCCGCCGACCTCGCCGATCGCCTCGGTGCACCCGTCCAGCAGGTCCCGGTGCTCGTTGACCAGGAACGTGGCGCCCCAGTCGCTGCCCGCCTCCTCATCGGCGGTGTAGCACAGCACGATGTCGCGCGGGGGCGTGTAGCCGGTGCGCTGCCACTCGCGTACCACCGCCAGCGACATCGCGTCGAAGTCCTTCATGTCGACCGCGCCCCGGCCCCAGATGCAGGGCCCACTGGAACCGTCGTCCTTGATCTCGCCGGCGAACGGGTCGACGGACCACTCGCTCGCGTCGGCGGGCACCACGTCCAGGTGGCCGTGGACCAGCAGCGCGCCGCGGGACGGGTCGGCGCCCGGGATGCGGGTGATGACGTTGGCCCGGCCGGGGCGGCTCTCGATCAGCTGCGGCTGCAGGCCGGCCTCGCTGAGCTTGGTCGCGACGTACTCCGCGGCGCCGCGTTCCCCGGCGCTGGTGGCCAGATCACCCGTGTTCGTGGTGTCGATGCGGATCAGGTCGCGGCAGAGGTCGATAACCTCGTCGGTGGCGGGCGTACGCATAAGGATCTTCCTACCAGGTCGGGCCGGAACATCCCAGCGCAGTGCGCACCCGCTTCCCGCACACCACGAAGCAGGCTAGGCTCACCTAACCTCGACGACCGCCCTGGAGAGCCCGTGACCGCCACCCGGCCCGACCCCGCCGGTGAGAGCTTCGCCGACCTGCTCGGCGGGCGCCGCGCCGCCATCGACGCCACGCTCGGCCCGCTGGCCTTCGGCATCGGGTTCGCGGCGGCCGGGCAGTCGCTGGAGTGGGGTGTGGCCGCGGCCATCGCGGTCAGCGTGCTGGTCGGCATCTGGCGGCTGACCCGGGGCGACAAGTTCGGCGCGGTGCTGCTCGGCCTGCTCGGCGTCATCGTCGCCGCGCTGATCGCGCTCTACACCGGCCGTCCCGAGGACTTCTTCTTCATCCGCGTGGCCACCAACGCCGCCAGTGCCCTGTGCTGGGCCATCAGCATCGCGCTGCGCTGGCCGCTGCTGGGCCTGGTCGTCGGCGGCGTGCTCGGCCAGCGCACCGCCTGGCGCCGCGACCCGGCGCTGCTGCGCGCCTACAGCCGGGCGAGCTGGGTCTGGGTCGGCCAGTACGCGGTGCGCCTGGCCGTCTGGCTGCCGCTCTACTGGACCGGCCAGATCGAGGCGCTGTCGGTGACCAGCGCCGCGCTGACCTGGCCCCTGGTCGCCGCCTGCCTCGCCGTCAGCTGGTACGTCATGCGCCGCTCGCTGCCCGCGGGCCACCCCGGCCTGCGCCATCCGCGGACCACGGACGAGCCCGCGAAGGTCTAGTCTGCCCCGGTGACGATCATCGCGGAACCGATGCACGCCCGGCCCCGATCCCCGGAGCACCTCGCCGGCCTGTTCGCCGGTGGCTGGCCGGAGTTCATCTTCCACGACCAGCAGACCAAGCGGCACATCGGCCGGATCCGGGACCTGTTCGGCGACCTGGAGCTGGTGCTGCTCGACGACGGTGTCCCCGTGGCCGCCGGCTGGGCGGTGCCGCTGTGCTGGAACGGCGAGACCGACGACCTCCCGGCGGGCTACAACGACAGCCTGGCCCGCGCGCTGGCCGACCACGACGCCGGGCGTACGCCAGACACCCACGCCGTGCTCGCCGCGCAGGTGCACCCCGGGCGCCAGGGCGAGGGACTGGCCGCGCGCCTGCTCACGGCCCTGTGCGACGACGCCGCCTCCCGCGGGCGCGGCCGGGTGATCTGCCCCGTCCGCCCCACCCACAAGTCCCGCTACCCGCTCACCCCCATCGAGCGCTACCAGCACTGGACCCGCCCCGACGGCCTCCCCTTCGACCCGTGGCTGCGCACGCACGTCCGCATGGGCGCCCGAATCCTCGCCGCCGCACCCCGCTCCCAGGTCATCACCGGCACCGTCGCCCAGTGGCAGACCTGGACCGGCCTCACCTTCCCCGACTCCGGCGACTACGTCATCCCCGACGGCCTCAGTCCCCTGCACATCGACCACCGCACCGACACCGGCACCTACGCCGAGCCCAACACCTGGCTGCGCCACCGCTGACCCGGGTTTGCTCCCGTCGATCATGAACTTGTGGCACGGCTCGGCGGCGTGTCGGCGGCACGACCTCCTGATCGACGAGCAGGGCGGCACCGGCGCGGGCGGCCGGGCGGTGCGTGGCAGGATCGGGCGGTGCGCAGCCCCACGCAGCCTGAGCTGACCCCCGAGGACGTCGTCGGGAAGGTGCGGGAGGCGTTCGGGCCGGACGTCACCGTGGCGGAGTGCGCCGAGCTGGCCGGGGGCGGTTTCGCGGCCGTGTGGCGGGTGCGCCTGTCCGGCGGGCGCGACATGGTGCTCAAGGTCGGCCCGGGCCCCGAGGTGCCGCTGCTCGGCTACGAGCAGGGCATGATCGCGTGCGAGGCCGCGTACTTCCGGCTGGTCGGCGAGCGCCTGCCGCAGGTGCCGGTGCCGCGGGTGCTGCACCACGGCGACGGCTGGCTGTTCACCACGTACCTGCCCGGACGGCCGCTGAGCGCCGACCGGGGCGCCGGCCACGACGGCGTACGCGAGCAGCTCGGCGCCGCCCTGGCCGCCGTGCACACGGTCACCGGCGGCCGGTTCGGCTACACCGGGCCGCGACCGAGCGCGGCGAACTGGGCCGACGCGTTCGCGGCGATGGTGGACGGGCTGCTGGCCGACGCGGTGGCCTGGCACGTGGCGCTGCCGGTGCCCGCCGACGCGTTGCGCGCCGTGGTCGCCCGCAACGCCGCCGCGCTCGCCGCGGTCGAGCGGCCCGCGCTGGTCCACTTCGACCTGTGGGACGGCAACGTCCTGGCCGCGGGCGGCAGGCTCACCGGCCTGGTCGACGGCGAGCGCCACCTCTACGGCGATCCGCTGGTGGACTTCGTGTCGCCGCTGCTGCGACGCCGGGTCGAGGACGAGCCGGACCATCCCTTCGTACGCGGCTACGCCGCCGCGACCGGCGCCCCCGTGGTGTTCGACCGCTCCGTGCGCCGCCGGCTGGCCCTCTATCGCATGTACCTCTACCTGTTGATGACGGTCGAGGTGCCGAGCCGCGGGATCACCGACGAGTGGCGGCGCACCGGCCTGGCCCGGCTGCTGGCCGAAGAGGTGGCGCTCGCGAGCTGACCAGATGCGTTGGGAAGGGCACCTTCTACAACGGAATCCGTTAAGAAGGTGCCCTTCCTTACTCTGTCAACGCGATGTTGACAATGGTGGGGCGGGGCGCAGAGCATGGCGACGTGACCGCTGCCGCCGACGCCCACCGCCGCCACCTCGCCGCCGCCGCGCTGGACCTGCACCGGCAGGTGACGCAGGCGCGGGACGGCGACGCGGACGAGGTCGTCGGTGCGCTGGAACTCCTGCGCGAGCTGCGGGCCGCGGTCGACCGGGCCGAGCTCGACCTGCTGGTCGCGGCGCGCGGCCGCCGGGTGAGCTGGGGCCGGGTCGCGACGGCGCTGGGCCTGCGCTCGCGGCAGGCCGCCGAGCAGCGCGCGGCCCGGCTGGCCGAGCAGGTCGCCGGCGCGGACACCGGCAAGTGTCAACTCTGTGTTGACACATCAGCCGTGGCGGAACTGCGGGAGTGCGCCCGGCAGGCGGCCGCACAGCTCGCCGCCGACCCCTCCTGGGACGGCGCGCACCCCCGCGCGGCGCTGGCCAGAGCCGGGCTCGCCGGCGCCGTCGAGGCGCCGCCGGGAGCACTGTACGCGCTGGTGGAGCACGCTCTCGCCGATCTGTCCGCAGTGGACCTGCGCGCCCGGCCGGTGCTGCTGCGGGTCGCCGTGACCCGGCTGCGGGAGGCATTCGCCGCCGCCGCTCCGGCCTCCGCCGCCGCCCCTGCGGCTCGTCCCCGTCCACATTGACAGGGCGCCGGTCCGTACCCATGATGTGAGCCTCTTCGACTCAAGTCATGGACGGGGGACGCGTGATGGGTGCCGGCACGGGACTGATCGGCGACCGCAACGCCCGGCTCTTCCTCGGCGTCAGCCTCACCGCCGGGTTCGGCAACACCGCGATGTCGCTGGCCGCGTCGGTCTGGGTGCTGACCCTCACCGGCTCGGCCGGGCTGGCCGCGCTGTGCGGGCTGTGCGTCTACCTGCCCACGCTGGCCGGGCCGGTGCTCGGCGCCGTGGTCGACCGGCTGCCCCGGCAGCGGCTGCTCGTGGCGACCAGCGCCGCGATGGCCGCACTGCTGCCGGTGCTGCTGCTCGTGGACGGGCCCGGCCAGGTCTGGTTGATCTTCGCGGTGATGCTCGCGTACGGCGTCAGCTACGTGCTGCTCGACGCGGGCGAGGCGGCGGTGCTGCAGGCGGCGGTGCCCGCCGACCGGCTCGGCGGCCTGAACGGCCTGCGGATGAGCATGCAGGAGGGCGTGAAGCTGGTCGCCCCGCCCGCCGGGGCGGCGCTGTTCGCCGGGTGGGGCGGCGCCTCGGTCACGCTGCTGGCCGCGTCCACGCTGGCCGTCGCGGCCGCCTGCTACGCCGCGCTGCGGCCCGGCCCGATGCCGCCGCCCGGCGCCGAGCCCGGCACGCTGCTCACGCGGACCCGCGCCGGGCTGCGCTTCCTGTGGCGGCATGCACCGCTGCGCCGCCTGACCGTCGCGGGCTCGGCGGCCGTGGCGATGTCGGGGCTGGCCACCGCCGCGTCGTACGTCGTCATCGTGGCCGACCTGGGCCGCGCGCCGGAGTTCGCGGGGGTGCTGACCGGCGCGCAGGGCGCGGGGTCGATCGTGGGCGGGCTGCTGTGCGCGCGGGTGCTGGACCGCCGCGGCGAGCCGGCCACGGCCTGGTGGGGCGCCGTGCTGTCCGCGCTGGGCACGCTGCTGCTGTGCGTACCCGTGACGCCGGTGGTCGCCACGGGCCGGGTGCTGGTCGGCGTGGGCCTGCCCTGGACGGTGATCGCCGTGATGACGGCCGTGCAGCGGCACACCCCGGCCGACCTGATCGGGCGGGTGTCGGCGGCCGCCACCACGGCGGTGTTCGCGCCGACCGCGCTGACCATCGCACTCGGCGCGGGCGCGGTCGAGCTGGCCGACCACCGCGTCGTGCTGCTCGCCGCAGCGCTCGGCCCGCTCCTCGCGGCGCTGCCCTGCCGGGCGGCGACGGGCCCGGCGCAGGCCGGTGAGCTGCCCGCGGACCGTCCCTCCTGACCTGCCGCCGCAGCCAGGTCGTGAGAGTGCCCCGACCTCGCCCAGCCGCGCCGCGGCCAGACGCCTACCGGCCGAGCCGGTGACCGAAGGCGGCGGCCGGTCAGCCGCCTCAGCCGAGGCGCGGGCGGCGGCGGGCGAGGTGCAGCAGCGAGCGGGCCAGCTTCTCCCGGTCGGCCGCCACGATCAGCCGCCGGGCCTCGGCCCCGAACGGCTGCCAGAACCCGGTCTCGGCCGCCGCGCGCAACCGCGCGTCCCGCGCGTCGTCGGGCTCCGGCTCGGCCGGGTCCGCCTCGGCGCGCTGCAGGTGGTCCTGGACGGTCAGCACGGTCGCCCCGATCGCGCCGAGCGCCGCCGCGCCGTACCCGCGCATCGGCGCCGTGACCGCGCGATGGGTCAAGGCGATGTCGAGCGGACGCTGCACCGACAGCGACTGGATGCGCAGCGGGCCCGCCCAGACGATCTCGTTGGCGGACCGCTCGTAGCGCCGCCGCGCGACCTCCAGGCGCTGGGCCTGGCCGGTGCCGACCGGCGAGCCGGCCGCCGCGTCGTCGGTGCGCACCCGCTCGCCGATGCGCAGCAGGGTGAGCGCGTCGTCGCGGAAGCGGGAGTCGGCGGCGGCCGCGCTCGCCAGCAGGCCGATCTCGTAGAGATGGGTCAGCGCCCGGACCGTGCCGACCAGCTCGTGCGCGGGCGGTGCTTCCCCCAGGTCGATGACGAGGCGCAGCACGGAGACACCGGTCACGGGAACCTTGGGTCGGGTGGGCATGTCGCGCCTGCCATCAGAGATCATCAGCGGTGCACGCAGTATCCAACATGGACGTCGCGGCCACCAGAGGATGTTTCCCGTGAGTTTCAGGCGGGGACGGTCCCTGCCGGGCGCGGCGGCGGCCAGGGGCGCTCGGCCTCCGCAGCAGGACGCGGCGGCGGCCACGGGCGCTCGGCCTCCGCCGCGGGACGCGGAGGCGGCCACGGCCGATCCACCGGCGCGGGCATCACGACACCCGGCGAGGCCGCCGACATCGCGCCCGGCCGCGGCGGCGGCCACGGCCGGTCGGGCACGCCGCCCGGGGCAGCGGCCGTCGGGGCACCGGCGAGCGCTGCCAGCAGCAGCGCGGCGACCCACAGCAGCAGCGCCGACGAGCGGCGCCCGAACCGGGACAACGCGACCCCCATCCGACGGTCTTCCCCCATTATCAGCCGGTACGCCGCACCCCGGGGCCATCCCGGCGACGATGAGACCGTGACCGGCTGGGTGCTGCACGTCGACCTCGACCAGTTCGTCGCCGCCGTCGAAGTGCTGCGCCGCCCCGAGCTGGCGGGGCGGCCGGTGGTCGTGGGCGGCGACGGCGACCCGACCAAGCGCGGCGTGGTCAGCACCGCCTCCTACCCCGCCCGCGCCTACGGGGTGCACTCCGGGCAGCCGCTGCGCGTCGCCGCCCGCAAGTGCCCCGAGGCGGTGTTCCTGCCGGTCGACCGGGAGGCGTACGAGGCCGCGTCCGCGCAGGTCATGGCGGCGCTGCGGGACAGCGGGGCGACGGTCGAGGTGCTGGGCTGGGACGAGGCGTTGCTGGCCGTCGACACCGACGACCCGGAGGCGTTCGCCCGCGACGTCCAGCGCCGGGTCCACGACGCCACCGGCCTGGCCTGCACGGTCGGCGTCGGCGACAACCGGCTGCGCGCCAAGCTCGCCACCGAGCGCGGCAAACCCGCCGGGGTGTTCCGGCTGACCGCCGCCGACTGGTACGCGGTGATGGGCGCGCTGCCCACCGACGCGCTGTGGGGCGTCGGCGCGAAGACCGCCCGGCGGCTGCGCGAACTGGGCCTGTCCACGGTCGCCGAGCTGGCCGCCGCCGACGCCCAGGACCTGGCCGCCCGGCTCGGCCCGGCCACCGGCCCGTGGCTGGTCCGGCTCGCCCGCGGCGAGGACGACACCCCCGTCAGCGCGGCGCCGTACCTGGCGCGTTCGCTGGGCAAGGAGGTCACCTTCCAGACCGACCTCGACGACTGGGACGCCGTCCGCCGCGAGCTGCTGGCGCTGGCGGCGCAGGTGGCCGACGCGGTCGCCGGGCAGGACCGGCCGGCGGCGCGGGTGGTGGTGAAGGTGCGCTACGTCCCGTTCACCACCCGCACCCACGGCCACACCCTCGGGGAGCCCACCACCGACCCGGCCGCCATAGAGCACGGCGCACTGGCCGCCCTCGCCCTGTTCAGCGAGGACCGCGCGGTGCGCCTGCTGGGCGTACGCGCCGAGTTCGCCGACCCCTGACCCGGCCGCTCTCCCACCCGTTTTTAATAGACGTTGGCCTATCTGGATGAAAAGTTGTTGATCCAACTCATCCATGCCGCCGCCGGCCACGACGCCGTGCCGGCCGACACCGTCGACCCGGC
>NZ_JBFAOU010000045.1:0-50213 GCF_040675365.1 Catellatospora sp. NPDC049609
TCCTACTGGCGACGCCGACACCAAGCCCTCGCACGGACCAGCCACTACCGCCAGCGCGAGTTACAGCAGCTCAACCGTCAAACGTGACTGCCGTACTAGGTAATCAGAACTTTGGAGTGAGGATCAGTGCATCGGCGCTGAGCTTGACCGTTGGCCGTCCGGGCGCGTTGAGCAGCCTGACAGTGATCGGGTTACTGGTGTCCAAGGAGAAACCAATAGGACTGAGATTGATCCATGCTCCGTCCGCAGCGTGGATGGTCTGATCGATGACCACGGATTTTGGACCGTTCTTGGTCAAAATCTCGTAGCTGACCAGCCCTGTGCCTTGCCCGCTTGGGATGAACGGGACCCGAGCCCAGATTTCCCAGAGGCCGGACGCTGGCTGCTTGTGGTTGGCGACGCTGATCAACTGCCACGTCACAGAGTTTCCCGGGGTTTTCCCATCCGACCGTAGGTAGTTCTGCGAGACGCAAGTCGGACAGTCGAGGCTACTCCATGAGCCACTCGCGGCAGGCTTGGCGACATCTTGCATAGCTACAACGTGCGCCCTATTGAGCCACATGACCTCCTTGTCCTTCATGCGCTCGGACCCGGACGCAACCCAGCGAGTCATAAACTCATTGAGCGTTTTCGCGTGAGAACTTGCGGCCACGTTCATGATGTCGGAGAACGAATAATCGAGGTAGTCGTAGAGACCGTTGGTGCCCTCGAACTGCGGCCCCGTCTTGCCATCTAGCAGGTCCCACAGCGTGGCCATGACGTTTCCTTCTACATCAGAGCCGTGACGACATGCTTCAACCGGGAAGTCCGCATGGCACAGCTCAATGTCGAACTTGCCATTACCATCGTACCGAAGCTTTACGCGGCTCGTTGAGCCAGGCTCATTCTCCGCAGCTACCGCAATGAAGCTGGCGAATCCCTCTTCCCAAGCGCACGTATCGTTGCTCGGACGAGTGGCGCTGTGGGCACCACCGCAGCTCGACCCTCGGGCCAAATTGCCGAGGAAGTGCCAGAGCCTGTGGGCTGTCTCGTGTTCTGGCGTACTCAGAGCGGCGTTCTTGACATCGAGTTCGATGGTTCCGTCGAGGTTGTAGTGATTTACATCGTTAGTGTTCAGATTGATCTGTGTGCTGCCGAAGTCCGCGCCGTACAACTCGCGGACGTTGTAGACACCGACGTAGGCGTGAGCCGCCGGAGTGAAGAGGTTAGTCGTCCCCGCCTCACCGTTCCGATCGGTGAACACCGCGCTGTCAAGGAACTCCGACAACGTGGGAACGATCTCGGGCTGGCCCGGCTCGAAGACCTTGACGGAGCCGTCCTCGTTGGTCGGGTACAGGCGCAGCGCGATGTCACCGTCGGCACAGGCGTGCGACTGCAAGAAGCTGATCGACGTCGGTTCGCAGCCGTGCCACGTGTTGCCGTCCGGCAGCTGGTACCGCTGTGGGTAGATGAAACCTCGCGGATCTCCCGCCGCGCTACTGATGTCGAATCGGCCCTCTTCGTCCAGATAGCCCTTGAGGGGACTACCACTGGAACCGTCCGTCCGCACCGGACGCCACTGGACCGGATCGCTGTCGTTGCCAGCCTTTCCTCTATACCACAGCTCCCACTTCGCACCCGGCATGGCACGCATGACCGAGGTTTCCCCATCACGTGGGACCTCTATCCGTCCGGTGAGCTGTGCACGGGGAGGTTGCTGCCCGCCCGCCGATCCCTCGTTCGGGGCCAGGATGATGGCGTCGGCTTTGAGGATGCTGGTGGATCCGGTGGTGTTGCGCAGGCGGACGAGGTTGTCGCCGGCGGGATCGATGTCGAACGTTGCAGGGAGTCTGACCCAGCCGTCGGTCGTGCTGGCCTGGTTGAACGTGACCTGGCGTGTGCCGCCGGCGATGTCGACGGTGTAGACGGCGTTGGTCTCGTCACCGCCCTGGCCTGCCGGCAGCCGTACCCACACCTCGTAGTCGCCTGCTTCGGTCAGGTGACGGCCGAGGTCCCACGAGATCTCCGCCGAGCCGCCGGCCGGGTCGGTGAACCGGTAGTCGCCAGGCCTGTTCTCGCGGTAGAAGGGCGCGGACCCTCCCGGCGAGCCGCTGAGGTCCCGGCAGGTGTCACACTCGGCGTCTACCCAGGTCCCCACGACGTTGGTGGCCAGATCCTCGTCTTGCAGGTCGGTGTATTCGAGGGTGTTCATGAAGAAGATCAGCCGGTCCTGCGCCGGATGGCCGGCTCTCCACCCTTGCCACAGCTCGTCAGCGTCGACCGGCACATCGGCCACCAGGTGAGCAGTGACCGCCTCGAAGCCGTAGCCGGTGAAGTCGGCGAAGCCCTGCGAGGCGCCTTCATTGTCAGCGGTTTCGTTGGCGCTGTCTGCCAGATCCCACAAAGCAGCGGTGATACGCAGCGGGTCGCCGGGGCCCTCAGCGCAGCCGAAGCGCGGATCGTCAACGGTCAGGCACGTCTCGACCGAGTAGCCGGAAGAAGAACCTCGATGGAACGTGGGTGACTGGTCGGCTCCCCTATTGCGCAGGTTTGCCTGCACGCCGACGAACGCGGCCGTTCCGTACGCGAAAGCGCACGCATCCGACATATCAAAAGAGGGGAAGTACAGCCAGGCAACTTGAGGGCATCCCTGCCCAGGATAGGACCCGTCCGCATAGGCATGGCTGAGGAACGCCTGGGCGATGGCGCTCTCGGTTATCACCGAGCGCACAGAGGACTGCTCGTTGTGCAGGTGCACCAACCCCGTCGCCGGGTCGAAATAGGTACCCACGCCGTTCATGCGCAGGGTCACCGGCTCCTCGTCACCGGGCATGACCTCCTTCACATCCAACGCGGCCCGGTACGCCCGCGCAGCAGCCGAATCGGTCACCGGGTTCAGCTCGTCCGGGTACTGGAACCAGCGACCGACGTTCATCCTCACACTGGCGACCTTGTTCAGCGCGTCGACCACCCTGACCGACCCGTCCGCACTGACAAGATCGAACAGCAGGTAGACCGAATTGTGCGTGCAAGCATTCCTTTCAACGCCCGGGAACGAAGGAAGCCCCTGAAAATCCTGGCATCCGGGATGCCACCCAGTCTCATCGACAAACAACCACGGATACTCGAACGTCGCCGCGAACGTTCCATCCTCGTTGACAGAACCCACCACCGGGTCACCCGAGCCGTCGGTCACCGGAACCCCCACAGCGCCACCGTAGACGTCGTGGAGAACCCTGAACGGAATCCTGCCCAGACCCAGCGCGCCGACCCCGTCATCGGCCTTGACCCTCACCGACCCGTTCACCGTCACCACCGGCCGCGGACAAGTCAAACTGAAGCAAGGAACGTCCCGCACCGACGCATCATCACCCGTGGGCTTGGCCGACGCCTGACCCGGCGCCACAAACCCGGCAGCCAACAACGACACCACCGCTGCTCCCAGCAACCACAATCTTCGGTGAGACAACCTTCCACCCTTCAGGCGCAATTTCGCCCTCCCGATTTGAGGCAATTGGCGCGATCTCATCGCTCACAGCACTTGCCCGCAGCAGAAGGCCTGGCAGCAGCCAATACGACAGGATCCCATCGACGGTTCCATGACACACCACCCGATACTCGAAGGCTGCAACCCGCTTTAAGCTGAATTGCCGGGTTCACTGGGAATTGGGGACAGTGGTGGGTCATAGCGATGACAACCTCTCTTCGGCCCCTCAGCGGCTCCCCCGCGCGCCGACAGCGCAGCCGCCCACGCCGCCCCTGGCGGAGTGCGCCAACGAGGCAGGACCGCATGGGTTGACGGACGAACAGGCCGTCCCAAAGTCGCCCGAGGCCGTCACCACGCCCTTGACGTCGACCAACGACACCCAACGACACCCAACAACGACTGCGTTCGACAGCTGGTCGCCAACTGGATTCATGAGGCCAGCGGCCGAAAGAGGCGGTCACCGCGAGACCCGCTACTGCTACGCCGACGGCTCGTACAGCAGTGCAGCAACTTCAGCAGCTGAGCCAGGCCACGTCGGCGCCGAAAATGACCGCCTGACATCTCACGCGACCACAGAGAGCCGCATCGCCAGCAGTTCGGGACGAAGAGTTGCTGCGGAGCAACTCGTGTACTGCCGAATTCGCCTTTTTAGGGATCAAGGGCCGCGCAAGCGCGGCCCGCGCGCTCGCGTCACCCGCGCTGCGGCCTGGCGGCCGGTCGCGGGCACGCGGCGCGCCACCGGCGCTGTGGTCACTTTCCAAAGTCGATGTGACGACCACCATCGGCACCGGCCGACAGAACGCCTAATCCCAGCGGTGAGCCGGTGAACGGGAAGGTCTCACCCATGCGGCAGTACGTGATCGCCGTGTTCCAGCTTGCCGCTGGGGACGTGGAAACAGCCCGTCGCGTAGCCGGTCCCCCTGTGAAGCGCCAGCAGCACCGATCACCGCGGGTCAGGATCAACATGACATCAAACACGCTGGCGTACGACAGCAGAGGGCGTAACTCGCAACGGCGGCGGCCAGCAGAACAGCGCACGCCGGTGCAGAGGCTGCTCTTGCCGATGCGCCACCGGGGCTCTGCCCCGGGCCCCGTCCACCGCTGCAGAGATGCTGCGAGAAAAGACCAGGCTGTGTGGGTGGTTGGGGTGGTGATCTCCTTGCGTCGGCACCACAAGGGCGTACCGGGGAACCTCGGTCCGGGCAAGGGCCGAGCCGCTTCGCGGTCGCCTCCGCTGCGCTCCGGCGAGCCCTTGCCCGGACCGAGAACCACCCGGCTCGGTCAGAGACTGCCGCCGCAAGGAGATCACCACTCGCCCCGCGTGCGCGCGTATGCGCACAGAGTGTGGATCATCGGCGGGCCATCCACGGGCCATAGGCCGGGGTGAAAGAGGGGTCATCCAGGCCACTCGGGACCGCGTTCCACCAGGGCGAGCCGAGATCAGAGATGTTGATCTGGCCGATTCCCAAGCTGACAGTGCGGGTTCGATTCCCGTCACCCGCTCCACAAAGAAAAGCCTGGTAGGACGACAGTTCCCACCAGGCTTCTCTATTTCTCGCGATCTCTATCCGGCCGTCGTGCCCGTCGCCCCGGTCGTGCCCGTCCTCGGCCCGATCCACGGTCAGCCTTCCGGGGCGAGGCTGGTGGGGGACGAGGGTGAGGTCTACACCGCCGCCGACGACGAAGACTGACTCGGGGCTCCGCCCCGAACCCCGGCCACCGCTTCAGTTCAGCGGGAAGGTGCCAGGTCGTCGATGGGGGTGGTTTCGGTGATGATCTCCTCGCGGCGACATCACAAGGGCGTACCGGTGAACCTCGAACCGTCGGCTCGGTCCGAGACTGCCGCCCCAAGGAGATCACCACTCGCCGCGTCAGACGGAGCTGGGAACATCCCCTCAAAGCTCATCCGCAGGTAGCTCTCCGTCCCGAGCACCTGCCACATCATCAGTGAGTTGCCCGCAGGTTCGATTCTGAACCGGGCCTCGCAGCCATCAATCACATGGACGACCCACCTCTTGCACCCGGTCCAGTCGATCCGAGCCTGTACCTCGTGTCGGCCTGGACTCACCTGCACACGGAGCACTTGACCGGGTCGCACCTCGCCTACTGCGTACCCGTCCACGACGAGCCGATACGCACGAAGACGATCCCGCCAGACCGCTGGCGGCCGGTAGAACGCGATGCTGGAGAGTTCCGTCATACCGGTCATCATGCAACCTGAATACGAACCCGTTGCTCCGCCGAAGGTACGGCTAGACCAGGCACGCACTACCCTCACCCGGTTCGGAGTTCCCGGTCGTGCCCGTTGCCGAGGGAAACATCGGGGAACGCCAGGTCACGCCAGGCACCAGGTAAACGGCCTGACCTCGGCTAGTCCAGGTTTTCGGCTATGCCGAACACCACCGGATCAGGCTTTTCCAAACTGACAGTGCGGAGACGAATTCCGTCACCCGGTTCACACGAAAAGCTCAGGTCGGAAGCGTTTCCGAGCCAGGGCTTTCCTTCACCCCGAGTCCTGTCGCTGACGGGCTTCCTATCGCGGCACCCAGCGCGTCAGCGATCGCACAGTCAGCCTGGCTCGTCGCGTGCTGATAGATCCACGTCGCGGATATCGGCTGCGGACGCCTGACCGGCCGGGCAGTATGGTTCGATGCCGGATCTGCTGTGGGATGACGTCAAGGACTTCTTTGACCCTGACCTGATGGGCTCCCTGCCGGACGTGTACATCCAGAACACCACGGTCGACGACCTCCAGGCCCTGTTTGACATGGTCCTGAAGAGCTGCTGGGCCTGGGAGTTCAGCGACGGCGACACCACCGCTCCGCTGCCGACGGCGGCGGAGATCTTCGCCCGGCCGGCAGACGCGGAATGCGTGTACCTACGGGTCCGGCCCGCGCCGGACGTGTTGGCGATCTTTCGGCCATACGCGTCCGACGAGATCTGGTTCGACATCGACCTGCGCGAGCTTCAGGGGCAGGAACGCCTTGACCTGCTCTGCGGCTTTTTCACCGCCATCGGACGCCGGCTGGGCAAGCCGGTGTGCATGACGCCCGAAATGGGCCAGGAGCCTGTACTCGGATTCGAGCCCACTGCGGGTCGCGTGGTGCTGCTGGCGGACCCGCGGCGACCCTGAGCATGGCCCGGATCGTTGCTTGACGGTCACGTCTGGTTGTCGAGCGTTCCGGGTGGTGATCTCCCTGCAGCACATCACAAGCAGATCAACACTGCCAGCCGGTGCGGCGAGCCGGTAGATTCCCGGCGTGGGCCAGCCTCGAACGGATAGCTACGTCACGCACGACCAGGTCGCGCTCTGTCGACGATTCGAGGTCGAGACCGTCGCCGCGTCGCCCGCTCTGATCTCCGGCGTATCCGGGAGCATGCTCGTTCGAGGCGACGCGGGTGATGATCTCCCCTCGACGCGGTCGGCTGCCGTTTGGCCCGTGTACGGCGTCCGTCACGCGGTCGAGGGAAATACGACGGGGTGGTACCTCTGGACCGGCGAGTACTCCGACGCCGCTGACTTCTACGTGCCGTGGCACACCTCGCATCTTTACCAACAATGGCCCGAGCTGGCGCCGTATCTCGCCCTGCCGCCAGGCTGGGGGTTCGTGGTGGCACCGAACTACGAGGATGTGTGGTTCGACGCGGGCCGAGCGTGATGAGCCAACCAACTGCGGCGTCCGTGCCATCTACGCCCGCTGTCGAGGCAGGCAGCGGAGGACGGCAGCGGCATCCGGCCAGCGGCCGACGCGAGGAACTGCGTCCCCTCTGCTCAAACTAGTCTCCCATCGGCTGCCAGGCTTGGCGGCGACGCCGATCGCGTTCAGAGCGATTGCCGCAGGCTGCGTTACAGGGCCCGGAAGCGTTGCTTCCCGGCTGCCCTCGCTCGACCCGGTCGGCGGGCGCGGACCGTGCGGCCGACGGACGGCTCTATGGTGGACCGATGTCGTCGATCAAGCAGTTTCAGGTCACCTTCGACTGCGCACGGCCCGAGCGCGTCGCCCGGTTCTGGTGCGAGGTGCTGGGATACGTCGCACCGCCGCCGCCGGACGGGTTCGGCACCTGGGACGAGTACCACCGCTCGCTGCCGCCCGAGCAGCAGGACGCCTGGTTCGCCTGCGTCGACCCCTCAGGTGTCGGCCCGCGGCTGTTCTTCCAGCGCGTCCCCGAAGGCAAGGTCGTCAAGAACCGCCTGCACCTCGACGTCCGGGTCGGCCCCGGGCTCGTGGGCGAGGAGCGCCTGGCCGTGCTCGAGGCCGAATGCGCCCGGCTGGTCGCGCTCGGCGCGACACGCGTACGCCTGCTGCCCGCCGATGACGACAACGAATCGTGCCTGGTGATGCAGGACGTCGAAGGCAACGAGTTCTGCCTCGACTGAGCGGCCGCCCCCTCGTGAGTCGACTGGTGCGGGCCGGCACAGGGTCCATCCCGTGACCCCGCCCCACGAGAAAAGCCTGACAGGACGACAGTCCCGCCAGGCTTTCTCTGTGCTGCGTGTGGAAGCGGGGCGCCGTCCGGCCACCCCGCTCCCCCGGTCGATCAGGCGAGGGCGCCGCCGAAGCGCGCCGCCGCCGTGCCGCCGCCGATCAGCCCGTCCGTAGTGAACAGCTGGTTGCCGGTCGCGGTGCCGTTCAGGACGTGGATCGCGCCCTGGTCGTTGTACGCCGTCCCGTTCTCGAACGGAACGCCGACGATCAGATCGGCCTTCGCGGTCTTCCCGAGCTTGGTCAGGATCAGCGTGACACCGAACTGGTCGCCCTGCTCGGCCGCGTCGTCCACGCCGCCGGACCCCTGGCTCCAGAGGGAACCGGCGGTGACCAGACCCGAGGCCGAGCCGGGCAGGGTGGTCACCGCACCGGCGTTGGCCACCGTGTCCACAGCCTCGTTCGGCGCACCGACCGCCACGTCGGCGAACCCGTCACCGTTCAGGTCGCCGACCGCCACCGAGGCGCCGAAGCGGTCGCCCGCCTCGGCGCTGTCCGGCACGACCGGGCTGTCCTGGTCGAGCACCTGGCTGCCGGCCGCGGTCAGGCCACCGGAAGCGCCACGCAGCACGAACACGGCTCCCGCGTTCGCGGTCGCCCCGACGTCCTCGCTGGGCGCGCCGACGACGAGATCTGCCTTGCCGTCTTGGGTGACGTCGCCTGCGCTCAGCGCGAGGCCGAAGGCGTCGCCGGCCTCGGCGTTGTCCGGCACGTCGGTGACGTCCTGGTGGAACCACTGGGACCCGGTGGCCGTGAGGCCGGTGGCCGAGCCGAGCAGGATGGTCACCGCGCCGGTGTCGGCGATCGTGCCGACGTCCTCGCCGGGTGCGCCGACCGCGAGATCGGTGCGGCCGTCGCCGTTGAAGTCGCCGGCCGCCAGCGTGGCGCCGAACCGGTCGTCATACTCGCCGGTGTCGGGCACCGCGCCGGTGTCCTGGGTGAGCCAGTTGACCGTCGTCCCAGTGTTGACCAGGCCGTTCACCGACCCGTAGAGGACCTTCACGCCGCCCTTGCCGTAGGCGTAACCGGGCGCGCCCACCGCGGCGTCGGCGAAGCCGTCACCGTTGAAGTCGCCCGCGGCCACGGCCGCGCCGAAGGCGTCGTTGCCCGTGGCGGGGATGACGGCCGGAGCCGACACGGCGGCGGACTGCTGAGCCGTCAGGCCCCACGCGTGCCCGCGCAGCGTCGTGAGCGAGCCCCGCCCGTCGGGGCTGCCGGGCGCGCCCACGGCCACGTCGGCGAACCCATCGGCGTTGTAGTCGGCGGTGGCCACGGCCGTGCCGAAGCCGCCGTTGGCGGTCGACGCGCCTGCCACCAGCGAGTTGTCCTGGCTGTAGAGCTCGTCGCCCTGCGGGTTCAGGCCCGCCGAGCCGCCCAGCACGACCCGGACGTCGCCCGCGCCGGCGTGGCCGGTCACCGTGCGGCCCGGCTCGCCGATCGCCACGTCGCCGTAGCCGTCACCGTTGATGTCGTTGGTCAGCGGACGCTTGCCCGAGCAGGTGTACAGCCGCACGTTGTCGATCCACCAGCCGTGACCCTCGAAATACTCCTCATAGGACCCCAACTTGAAGCGGAGCTTGATGTTGAGGCCCGCGTAGGCGGTGAGGTCGACCCGGCTGGAGGTCCATCCCCAGCTGTCCCCGCCGAAGGCGGGGCTGCCCGGCAGCCCGGCGGAGTGCTTGTCCGGGCCGACGTCCCAGGCGCCGGCCGGGGCGAAGAAGCCGGCCTCGTCCCCGATGACGTCGATTTCGAACCGGCCACCCGTCCAGTAGACCCAGCCCTCGAATCCGGACTTGCTGTACCAGGTGTGGGGCAACGCGTACCGGTGGTCGAACGACGCGTAGATGGGACCGCTGGCCGGAAGCTGGGTGACGAAGGTGGTGTCGGCGGTCTTGGTCGCGGCCCACGGTGCTCCGAAGATCTCCGGGATGTAGAGCGCTTTGCCCGCGGAGGTGCTCGGCTGGGCGCTGTCGTCGAGGCGAGCCTCGCCGGAACCTTCCCAGCCCGGTGGGAGCGTCCCGGCGTTCCCGGAGAAGTCCTCGTGCACCAGGGTGTTGGCCGCCGCCGGGGCGGCGCAGCGCGGCGCCTGCGGGATCTGTCCCTCCTTGGCCGGCGGCGTGGACATCTTGACCGCGCCCGTGGCGTACAGCACCGACAGGCAGTTGTCGGCGGTGATGCCGAGGGCCGCGTCCTTGCTCAGCGTGGCGCACGACTGGTGCAGCGCGTACGCCAGATCGACGTAGTCGGCTCCGGACGTGAGCAGCCGCTCCGCGCCGAGCCAGATCGCCGCGACCTTGCGGATGTCGCCGATCGGCTTGATGGTGAACCCGCCGAAGGTGCCGCCGTCGGTCATCAGATAGGCGGCCTTGTTCCCCACCCCGGCGTTGTAGTCCGCGACGCTGAATCCGCCGCCCAGGTAGTACTTCCAGAGCGGGCTGTCGGTCGAGTCGGGCCGGTGATTGGCCGTCGGATCCGCCATGTTCTCGCCCCTGCCGCAGCTGCCCGGATCCTCGGCGAGCAGCCACCGCTCGGCGGCCGTGTCGCCGCCTCCGGCCGGACCGCTGTACAGCTGGTCGAACGCCTCGCCGAGCACGTCGGAGAGGGATTCGGCGATCGAGCCCGACTGGTGGGTGTACAGCAGCCTGGAGCCGCGCTCGATCAGCCCGTGGGTGAACTCGTGGCTCATCACGTCATCGCCCACGGTGCACTGGCCGCCGACGATCATCTCCGTGCCGGACCAGTGGTAGCTGCCCGTGGGGCAGCCGACCGAGGACGTGCTGCAGACACGCACGCTGGCCTTGAGCTCCATGCCCGCGCCGTCGATGCTGTTGCGGCCCAGGCTCGTCAGGAAGTCCCGGTAGCCGCCCAGCATGTCGTAGACGTTGTCGACGTTGGCGACACCGGTCGGCGCGTCCCCCTCGCCGCGGGCCACGGGGTAGGCGCCGGGGCAGGCGACCTGCGCCCACGGCACGGCCGGGTCGTTCTGGTAGTCGCAGACCTTCCGGGCGCCGCCGTCGAAGTACTCGGTCTCCGAGAAGGTCAGCGCGACCCGGCCGTCGTCGGCGTTGACCAGCACGAGCTGGTTGATGCTGTCATCGGCCGTGCCGTGCACCGAGATCCGCCACACGGCGCGCACGCCGCGGATGTCGGACGCGCCCAGCAGCGCCGGGTCGTACGCCGCCAGCTCCGGCTTGCCGGCCCGCAGCGACTTGGCGGGGGCCTTCGTCAGGGCGGCGGTGGCGGCGAGCGCGGTGGCCGAGGCCTTCGCGGCGGTGACCTTCGGTGTGGCGTCGACGGACCCGGTGCTCGTCTCGCCGTTGAGCGCCTGCAGGTCGCCGTTGCGGTCGACGGTGGCGACGAGCTCGCCGCCGATGACGGGCAGTCCGCCGATCCGCTGCTGGAACCGCACGGTGTTCGCGCCGCCGAGCGCCTCGGTGCCCGTCACGGCCAGGTCGCGGTCGCTGTCGCGTACCCCGAACAGGTTGCCGTACTGCCGCAGGTGCCCACGCGCGGCGGCCTCCGGTGTGGCCGGGGCGCGCCCGGCGACGGCAGGGGCCTTGACGGAGCGGCCGGCCGAGGGCCGGACGGTGCGGACGCGTCCGCTGTCGTCGCGGGTGACCTGGACGGCGCCGGTTGCCTGCGCATCGCCGCCGGACGGTGCGGCACTCGATGCGGGCGTGGCGGCGAGGCCGCCGACGAGGAGGGTGGATAGGGACAGAATGGACAGTCGACGCGCAGCCGACCGCCTTCGCATATTCATTTTTCCCCCATGTGTAATGCAATCTTGGCGACTGTAAGGCCGCACCACGGCGCCCGCACCTCGTCCGATCGGGGATTTTCAGGTCATTCGGTCATCGGATGACCCTGTCGGGCAGCGTCGTCAGAGTGCGCAGTGCCACGTGCCGGTCACGCCGGGTGGGTTCAGCCCCGCGGACGCGCCGACGAAGAACGCCACCGCCAGGGCGACCGAGCCGAGCAGCGCGCCCACCGCGAACGACCGGGTCGCACCGGTCCGCAGCGTCGTCAGCGCGGCCGAGAACACCAGGAACCACGGCAGCGCACCGAAGATCCCGGCGTAGAGATACCAGTCCTCCACGCATCTGCCGCCCTGGTGCCCGCTGGGCAGTAGCAGCATCACCGCCATCGGCGCCACGCCCACGACGGCACCGCAGAGCACTCTGATCACGACGATCCCCCGCATCGGGCGAGGCTATCGCCGTTCGATCATGCTGTGGGGGCGCGCCGGATCAGGCGCCGAGCACCTCGGAGAGAGTGGCCGGGCGCAGGCCGCGCTCGGCGAGTCCCTTCAGGATGTGCGGCAGCGCCTCGTCGGTGAACCGGGCGTTGGCCTCGGTGACGTGCAGGATGATCACCGACCCGGGCTTCACCTGGCCGAGCACGGCCTTGACGATGGGCCGCCAGTCGGTGGCGAACGGGTCCCCGCTGACCACGTCCCCGTCGACCACGGTCAGGCCGAGCGGCGACAGCGCGCGCAGCGCCGCCCGGTCGTGGCACAGCCCGGGGAACCGGAAGTAGCGGGTCTGGCGTCCGCCGTACCCCTCGATGATTTTGAAGGTCTTCGCGACGTCCTCGGTCATGCCGGCCGGAGGGATGCGCGGCAGGCTGTAGCAGTCGGCGGTGAAGGCCTGGTGGCCGAAGGTGTGGTTGGCCAGCTCGAACCGCTCGTTGCGGGCGAGCCGCCGGGTGATCTCGGGGTAGCGCTGCACCCACTTGCCGGTGAGGAAGAACGTCGCCGGGACCTTGCCGCGCTCCAGCGTCTCGATGACGGCCAGGTTGGCGTACGACCTGACGTTGCCGTTGCGCAGCTGCGCCAGCATGTTGTCGGTCATGTCGGCGTCGAAGGTGAGCGCGACCAGGTCGCCCCTGCGCGGCCCGTGGTCGACGACCGGCGGCAGCAGGCCGGCCTTGGTCCGGCCGGGCACCTTCGGCCCGGCGGCGGGCGACACGGCCGCGCTCGGCGAGGGGCGCGGCGGGGGTGACGGAGCGCCGCCGGTGGACGACGCGGTGGCGCTCGTCGCCGGAGCGGCCACGAACGAGGGGCCGTCCGCCTCCGGGCCGCAGCCGGCGAGCAGCGCGGCGGCGGCGAGGAGCACGGCGGGGACGACCTTGGGCAGACGCACCCGCTGATGATGCCAGCCGGCGGCGCTTCCCGCAGGCCAGTGGCGCCCGCCCGCCCGGCGGTGGACGTCGGGAGGGGTGCGCGCGGTCAGCGCAGGAGCTGCGCGGCGACGGCGCGGGCCTCGTCGGTCCACCGGGTCGGGCGGCCGGTGCGGTCCATCTTGATCATGACGCGGCGGCCGTCGGCGAAGACCGTCGCGCCGTCCTCGGACAGGAACCGGAACCCGTAGACGGCGCTGCTGGCGCCCATGCTGTCCAGCCAGAACTGGACCTGGATCGGGCCGGTCCCGCGCACCGGCGCGTGGTACGTGATGGCGAACTCGCGCACCGCGGCGATCATGTCGGGGCTGCTCGGCACGCCGTCGCGGAAGCCGTACCCGTGCTCGGCCCAGAACTCCGACATGGCCCGCTCCAGGATCAGCGCGTACCGGGCGTTGTGCATGATGCCGACGATGTCGAGGTCGTCGATGTGGACGACGGCTCGCCGGATCGTGCCGGTGGTGCTGTCCAGGGTCGCGGTGCTCATGTGGGGCCTTTCACTCGTGCGGCAGCAGGTCGGGGTCGGTGGCCAGCCCGCGCAGCCGGGCCAGCACGGCTTGGCGCGCGTCGTCGGCGGTGCGCGCGAGCAGGCGCGAGTGCAGCAGCGCGGCGACGCCCGCGGCGTCGACTTCGAACGCCAGCCGCCGCGGCACCACGTCGGCGGGCAGCTCGCCCAGCTCGACGGCCTCGGTGACCAGCCGCTCCAGCAGCGAGATCCACTCGCCGAGCACGGCGGCCAGCCGGTCGGGGACCGCGCCGGTGCGGCCGGTGGACTCGAACTCGGCGATGGCGAAGAAGCAGCCGCCGGGCAGCACCCGGTCGCTGTAGAAGGCCAGGCGCGAGGCGTGCAGCGCGAAGAGGCGGCGTACGCCGCGGGGGTGCTCCAGGGCCGGGCCGACCACCAGCCGAGCCCACTGCTCGCGGGCGTGGTCGATGGCGGCGAGCTGCAGCTCCTCCTTGGACGACCAGTGCGCGAAGAGCCCGGACTTGCTCACGTGCAGGCGCTCGGCGAGCTGCCCCAGCGACAGCCCGTCCAGGCCGGCCTCGCTGGCCAGCGCCACGGCGGCGTCCAGCACGGCGGCGCGCGTCCGCTCGCCGCGCGCCAGCCGCCCGTCAGTCCCGGTCATGGCCACAGCCTATTAAGACGACCGACCGGTCGTGCAACTTCAGTGAGCAGGTTCACCCGTCACGAGGTTCAGCCGGCGGTCGCCCGCCGTGATGGCGACCCGCTGGCCCCAGGCGAGCACCAGGTGGTCGCTCTCCACCCCGTCGGCGAAGACGACCAGCCGCTCGCTCTCGCTGGTCAGCGTGAGCCGCTGCCCCCGGCCCACCCGGCCCGCGGTCAGCTTCGCGCCGGTCGCGGGCGAGGGCCACGCCTCGCGTACGAACCAGCACAGCTCGTCGGCCTCCGGGCCGGGCAGGGTGTTCGTCAGGTTGCGGCTCAGCGCGATCGAGGCGCACCAGCCGGTGGCCCCGGTGCCGGTGCCGACCAGCACCCCGGACGAGGACTGCCGCTCCTGCTTTCCCTTCGGCGTGGTGATGACGTACCGCGCGGACTGGTGCGTCTGGTGCCCGACGTAGATCTCGTTGAGCCCGGCCAGCTGCTGGCCGTCGTCGAGGGTCGCCACCGCCATCGCCCGCTGCTGCGTGCCGGCCCGTCCCGCGAGCACCGCGGGCAGCAGTGCCGCCAGCTCCCTCGGGTCGAACCGGGCCAGCACGCCGGGGTTGCGGCCCGGCTCGGGGTTCACGCCGATCACCGGCTGCCCGGCGAGGTACTTGGCCACGTTGGCGACCAGGCCGTCCTGCCCGACGGTCACCACGATGTCCTCCGGCGCGAACAGGAACCGCGACAGGTCGTCGCGGTGCACCTGCCCCCGCCGCCAGTCCGCCGGCACGGCGGCGCCGACCGCGGCCAGCGCCGCCTCCTGCGCGGCGTGCCGCTCCGCCACCTCGGCGATGTCCCTCCCCCGCTCCCGGAGGAAGTACGCCGCGGCGGCGCGGGTGCCGTGGCGGCCCAGCAGCTCGTCGAGCTCGCTGCGCCGGGACACCACGACCACCCGCGGAGCCAGCGTCGCCATCAGTGCTCCTCCCCCTCGGGCACGGTGACCGGCCGGCGCATCAGCGGTCCGCGTTGCCCGCGCCGAAGCGCGACAGCAGGCCGGTGATCACGTCCGGGGTGACCGTGAGCTGGCCGATCTCGGGCAGCTGGCCGGCCAGCTCGCGCAGCGCCAGGCCCTGCAGCACCTCGGCCGGCAGGTCCCGGTACGCCGCGAGCTTGGCGGCCTCGGCCTCGCCCTGCGCGACACCGAGCGCCCGGACGCCGGCCGCCTTGGCCTCGGCCAGAGCGCGCTCCTTCTCCGCCTCGGCGGCGGTGAGCAGCCGGTCGCGCTCGGCACGGCCCTGCGCGTCGGCGAGCTGCGCGGCGGCGTCCAGCTCCGCCTTGCGGCGGGCGTTGGCGCCGTGCTGCTCGACGAGCTGCTGCTCGCGGCGGGCCAGCTCGATCTTGTTCTTGAGCTCGTTCTCGGCGATGCCGCGCTCCTGCTCCACGGCCTGCGCCCGGCGGGCGAAGGTGGCCCGGTCGGCCTCGACCTGGACCGCCTCGCGGGTCGGCGTCTGCAGCGCCCGCTCCAGCTCGGGCTCGGGCCGGATCGCCACCACGCGCGCGCTGACCACCTGCACGCCGAGCGCGGCCAGCCGCGGCTCCTCGCCCAGCGCCGCCGAGACCGCCTCGCGCACCGCGGCGACCTCGGTCAGCGCCTCGGCCAGCGGCAGGCGGCTGAGCAGGTCGAGCGCGGGCTGCTGGGCCAGCTCGGCCAGCAGCGTGGCGATCTGGTCCAGCGGCCGGCCGCGGGCCTTGCCCTGGTACGGGTCGATCGAGAAGTCCAGCCGGGTGACGGCGACTGCCGGCTCCGCCACCCGGTAGGTCACCGTGGCCTGCACGGTGACGTCGGTGAAGTCGCTGGTGCGGGCGTGGAAGAGCAGCGGCAGCTCGCGGTCGTCGACCGGCACTTCGCTCAGCACCGCGGTCAGCGGCCGGTACCAGAAGGCCAGGCCCACGCCCTCCCGCTTGGCGTGGCCGCGGACGCTGTGCCGCACCCAGTTGGTCGGGGTGCTGCGCAGGTGGCGCAGGAAGAAGCGCTTGGACACGTCGGCCATGGTGATCGTTCTCCTTCGGAGGTTTCCCCGGGTCCCTTTTTCGTCACCATGACGATAAGCGCCGTGCTACATTCTCGTCAAGGTGGTGATAAATCAGATGGCCGACTATCCGGAGTTCTCCGTCACCGCGGACCTCGTGGTGCTGACCGTCCGCGACGCCGCGCTGCAGGTGCTGCTGGTACGCCGCGGCGTCGAGCCCTACCGCGGAGCCTGGGCCCTGCCCGGCGGCTTCGTGCACGCCGACGAGGACCTCGACGCGGCGGCCGTGCGCGAGCTGCACGAGGAGACCGGACTCACCGCCCCCGGCGGGCACCTGGAACAGCTGGCCAGCTACGGCACGCCGGACCGGGACCCCCGCGGCCGCGTGGTCACCGTGGCATACCTGGCGCTGCTGCCGGACCTGCCGACCCCGGTCGCGGGCAGCGACGCGGCGGGCGCGGCCTGGGTCACCCTGCCCGTCGCGGAGCTCGCCTTCGACCACGCACGGATCCTGGCCGACGGGGTCGAGCGGGCGCGGGCGAAGCTGGAGTACACCCCGCTCGCGACGGCGTTCTGCCCGCCCGAGTTCACCATCAGCGAGCTGCGCGCGGTGTACGAGACGGTGTGGGGCGCGCGGCTCGACCCGCGCAACTTCCATCGCAAGGTGACCTCGACGCCCGGCTTCGTCGAGCCGGTCGGGCGGTCCGTCACGGCAGAGCGGGGCCGTCCGGCGCAGCTGTTCCGCCGGGGCCCCGCCCGCGTGCTCCACCCGCCGATGCTCCGGCCGGGCTCGTAACCGCTAGGCCGGGCGGCCGTAGCTGTGGATGTTGCCGTCGTCCATCCGGCGCATCGTGATCGGCTGGCCCGAGCGTGAGGCGTGCACGATCCAGCCGCTGCCGGCGTACATGCCGACGTGGTGCAGGTCGCTGTAGTAGAACACCAGGTCGCCGGGGCGCAGGTCGGCCCGGCTGACCGACTTCACCGCGGCCCGCTGCGCCTTGGCGTTGTGCGGCAGGGACACTCCCGCCGCCCGCCAGGCGGCCATGGTGAGCCCGGAGCAGTCGTAGTGGTCAGGCCCGGAGGCGCCCCAGACGTAGATCTTGCCGATCTGCTTGCAGGCGAACTTGACCGCCTGCGCGCCGGCGCCGCCCGGGTACGCCGTCGGGCACGGCACGGGGGCCAGCTTGCCCGTCCCGGACAGCGTGCCGTACGCCTCCAGCCGCAGCTTGTTCAGCTTCTTGATCTCGGCCTCGATGGCGTCGGCCCGGCCGGCCTGCTCCGCCTCGGTCTTCGTCAGCTGCGTGACCAGCTCGTCCAGCGGCTTCTTGACGTCGTCCAAAGCAGACTTAGCGGCGAGCACGTCGGCGATGCGGGCCTTCTTGTCGTGCGCCAGCTGGTCGAGCACCAGCAGCCGGTCGGCGACCGCGCCCGCGTCCCCACTGCGCAGGAAGGCGTTGACCTGGGCCAGCGTGCCGCCGCGGTAGAGCTGGTCGGCCAGCACCCCGATGCGGGTGCGGGTGACGAGAACCTGCTGCTCCAGGGGTGCGAGCTGCGCGTTGAGCTCGGCCGCCTTCTTCCGCTGCTTGGCCAGCTGGATCTTCGTCGCGTTGTGCTCCTCGATGACCGGCTCCAGCTTGTTCCACTGCTGGTCGATCTGCTTCTCGATCTCCGCCGGGGTGGGGCTCGCGTGCGCGGGCACGGCGGGCGCGAGCAGGGCGAGGACCGTGGCGGCCGCCATCAGCAGGCCGCGTGGTATTCGTGGTGCGCGGGGAAGCCCTTCTAGGGGCTGATTATGGCTACACACAAGGGTTCACGTTAGGCAGCGCCGCCGCAAGAACGCAAACCGGTCGATGCACCTGCGTGTCACGTGGCCCTATCGAGCGGCGATCATCCGATCTCGACGTACACGTCGTCGAGCGTGCCGTGGAACTGGTCGTTGTTGGTGGCGACGCCCTTGCCGCCGATGCGCAGCGGCGCCTCGTTGGTGATGTCGAGCTCGGCCGGGATGGCGACCTCGTTCTCCGCCACGCCGTCCACCTCGATGCGCAGCCGGTCACCCTGGCGGACGCAGTCCACCGTGTGCCAGCGGCCGTCCGCCACGCTGCTCTTCGCCTTCGCCACGTGGATGCCGTTGACGCCGCCCACCGGCCCGGCGACCACGCAGCTCGGCTGGCCCTTGGCGCCGTCGACCTGCAGCTTGAACTGGCTGCCGGTCTGCGAGTAGCCCTTCTGCACCAGATTGGAGCCGTCGCTGGTCTCGTCCGCGGTCATCAGCACCGCGGCGCCCCAGTGCAGCAGCCCCGTGCCGGGGTTGAGGGCCACGTCGGCACCGGCCTCCAGGATCGCCCGCGGGCACTGCTTCGGGTCGGCCTGGACGCACCGCTGCGGGAAGCGGACCGCGAATCCGCCGTCGCGCGGCACCAGCCGGACCTCGCCGCCGGTCGCCCGCTCCTCGCGCACCGCCGGCTTGCCGGCACCGGCCGCCCTGACCAGCTTGAGGCCGTCGGTGAAGTCCAGCAGCACGCCGTGCGCGCCGGGCGTACGCGACGGCTTGGCGCTCGGGCTGGGCGAGCCCGCCGGGGACGGCGGAGCCGCGGAGGGCGCGGCCGCGTCCGGGGCCGGATCGTCGCCGGACTGCCGCACGAACACCACCACGGCCAAGGCCACCACGACCACCAGGCCCGACACTGCCGCGATCCACCATCTACCCCGCATTCGCTCATCTTTACCAGATGTCGTGGTCAGCCCGTGTCACCGCTTCGGACAGCGCGTTTGTCGGGTAGGCGGCTCATCCTATGAAGATTAGTTTCATTACCGAAACTCAATCCGGTAACTATTGACTACCCGACCGGCCGAAGGCAGGGTGACCGCATCGGACACTCGAAGGGAGCCGAAAGTGTCACCCCGAATCCCCCTGCGCCGCCTGGCGGTGCTCACCGCGGCCGGTGTCGGGCTCGCCTCCGGCCTCGTGCCGGTCGCCGCCCAGGCCGAGTCGCCACCATCCCGGCAGGCCGACTACCAGGCCGCCGCCGAGGAGTACGGCGTGCCCGTCGACGTGCTGCTCGGCGTGTCCTATCTGGAGTCGCGCTGGGACGCCAACGCCGGGACGCCGAGCACCTCCGGCGGCTACGGCCCGATGCACCTCACCGACGCGACCTACGTCGCCGCGCTGCCGACCGGCGCCCCCGAGGCCGCCGAGGAGGCCGTCCCCGAGGACGCGCGCGGCGACGACAGCCGCCCGAAGGCGGCCGGGCACCCGGTGGACGCCCCGCCGCCCGCCGAGGCCGCCCTGCACACCCTGCCCGCCGCGGCCGAGCTGACCGGGCTGTCCACCGAGACGCTGCGCACCGACCCGGTGGCCAACATCCGCGGCGGCGCCGCGCTGCTGGCCTCGTACCAGCAGCAGCTCGGTGCCCCGCGCGGTGCCGACACCGACCCGGCGGCCTGGTACGGCGCGGTAGCGCGCTACTCCGGCGCGGACACCGAGCAGGCCGCGGCGGCGTTCGCCGACGAGGTCTACACGACGCTGCGCGAAGGCGTCAGCCGCACCACCGACGAGGGCCACCAGCTCGCGCTGGCCGGCCGCGGCGTCACCCCCGTGCGGGACTGGCTGGTCCGGCTCGGCCTGCGCAAGCTGGCCCGCCCGGACGGCATCGAGTGCCCGATCGACATCTCCTGCGAGTCGCTGCCCGCTCCGTACCAGGCGTTCGGCGACGGCGACTACGGCAACCACGACCTGGGCGACCGGCCGCAGTCGCAGCGCATCGAGTACATCGTCATCCACGACACCGAGGCGAGCTGGGCCACCACCCTGAAGCTGGTCGCCGACCCGACGTACGTGAGCTGGCACTACTCGCTGCGCTCGGTCGACGGCCACATCGCCCAGCACGTCAAGGCCAAGGACGTCGGCTGGCACGCGGGCAACTGGTACGTCAACGCGAAGTCGATCGGCCTGGAGCACGAGGGCTTCGCCGCGCAGGGCACCTGGTACACCGAGGCGCTCTACCGTACGTCGGCCAAGCTGGTGCGGCACCTGGCGCTGCGGCTGGGCATCCCGCTGGACCGCAAGCACATCATCGGCCACGACAACGTGCCCGGCACCATCACCTCGACCGTGGCCGGCATGCACTGGGACCCGGGCCCGTACTGGGACTGGGCGCACTACTTCGACCTGCTCAAGGCGCCGTTCCGCGGTCTGCCCGAGGCGCTGTCCGAGCACGCCGGACTGGTCACGCTGAACCCGGACTTCGCCACCAACAAGCCTGCCTTCACCGGCTGCACCGGCCCGGCGAGCAACCCGTGCCCGGCCCGCTCCAGCTCGTCGGTCATCCTGCGCACCGCGCCGGACCTGACCGCGCCGCTGGTGCGCGACCCGGGCCGCTGCGGCACCAGGGCCAGCACCATGCTGGTCAGCGACCACTGCGCGCGGGCCTCGGCAGGGCAGACCTACGCCGTGGCCGAGCGCACCGCCGAGTGGACCGCGATCTGGTACCTCGGCCAGAAGGCGTGGTTCCGCAACGCCGACGCCGGACCGCTGTGGAACGTCGGGTTCGTCGTCGAGCCGAAGCCCGGCCTGGCGAGCATCCCGGTGTTCGGGCGGGCCTACCCGGACGCGGCCGCCTACCCGGCGGGCGTGCCGGTGCAAGCGGTCAGCCCGTACGCGCAGTACACGATCGCGGCGGGCCAGCGCTACGCGGCCGGTCCGGTGCTGACCGGCGAGTACTACCGGGCCAGCACGTTCGACTGGTCGTCGCCCGGGGACGGCACCGTGATCCGGGGCGACCTGAAGTACGTGCAGATCCAGTTCGGCCACCGCATCGCGTACGTGCTGCGCGACGACGTGGTGCTCCGCCCGGCCGTCGTGCTCTGATCGACCGGAACGGCGAAGGGCTCCCCGCGATCCGCGGGGAGCCCTTCTTCGCGCGCTCGGTCAGCTCGGGCGGACGTACCCGGCGACGGGCATGTACTTGATGTAGGCCATCCGGACGACGTCACCGGTGTGCGGCGCGTGCACCATGACCCGCTCGCCGTTCACGGTGCCGACGTAGATGCCGACGTGGTGCAGGTCGCTGAAGAAGAAGACCAGGTCGCCGACCTTGGCATTGGCCGCGCTGACGCGGGTGCCCTCGCCCCACTGGTCCTTGGTGTAGTGGCTGAGGCCGACCCCGGCCTGCTTCCACGCCTGCTGGGTGAGGCCGGAGCAGTCGAAGGTGTTCGGACCGGCGCTGCCCCACACGTACTTCTTGCTGATCTGCTTGCAGGCCCACGCCGCGGCGGTCTGGCCCTTGCCGCTGCCCATCTGGGCCGGGCAGGCGTTGCCGATCTTCAGCGAACCGCCGGGAGCGCCCGAGCCGTAGGCCTGCGTACGCAGCTTCTGCAGCCGCGTCATCTCCGCCTCGATGACCTTCTTCTTGGCGGCCATGTCGAGATCCTTGGCCTTCTGGTCCGCGATCGACTGGTCCAGTGCGGTCTTCTCGACGTCGTACTTGGCCTTGGCCTCGGCCGTCGCGGAGATCTGCTGCTGCTTGTCGTGGGCCAGGTAGTCGAGGATCATCAGCTGGTCGGCGAACTGCTTCGGCGACCCGCTGGACAGGATCGCGTTGACCTGCGCGCTCCGGCCGCCCTTGTAGTACTCGGCGGCGATGACGCCGACCCGGGTCCGGGTGACCTCCACGGTCAGCCGGAGCGGCGAGAGCTTCTGCTCGATGGCCGCCGCCTTCTTCTGCAGCTTCTTGAGGTCGCTGTGGACCTTGTTGTACTCCTCGATCAGCGGCTCGAGCTTCTCCCAGGTCTTGCTGATCTCGGCCTCGATCTCGGCGATCGAGTCCGGCTCGGCCTGGGCGGGCAGCGCCGGCGCAAGGCCGACGAGCAGCGCAGCCACCAGCACGAGCGCCCTGGTCAGCGAGCGCGACGCGGTACGGAGGGGGGTCACCGGAGCTCCTTTTCCGCCTACCGCCACCGGGCGAAGGAGGGGCCCCGGCTGCGGTGTCCGGTGCGGGGTCGCGAGGGGTCACGGCCCGGCGTACGCACCCGACGGTCACCAACCCTAGAAAACAAGGTGAGTCGGTTTCAAGCCGATGGCGGGACAACTTCGCTGAGCTGCGCCGATGTCACGCAGCGTGCCCCGCCGGCGCGGTGTTCGGAGCTCCGGCCACGCGGTCATCACCGCACGGCCGGAGCTTCGATCACGGAGGGTGTCAGGCCGCCGGGGCCATGATGGCGTTGAGGACGTCGTCCAGGGTGACCACGCCGACCGGCACCTGACCCTCGCTCACCAGCACGATGTGCCGGCGCTCGCGGCGCATCGACAGCAGCAGCTCGGCCAGCGAACGCTCCGGCGGCACGATCGCCAGCGGCCGGATCAGCCCGCCCGGGATCGGCTCGCGGCGGCTCGCGCCCTCCATGCCGAGCACGTCCTTGATGTGGACGAAGCCGAGCACCCGCCGGCTGCCCCGCGACACCACCGGGAAGCGCGAGCGGCCGGTGCGGGTCGCCAGCACCTCCAGGGTCGCGGGCGAGGTGTCGTCGGTGACGCTGGTGACCGACGACCAGGGCCGCAGCGCGTCCGCAGCGGTGCGCTGGTGCAGCGCCAGCGCACCCGCGATGCGGGCATGCTGCTCCGGGTCGAGCAGGCCCTCCGTGTGCGCCTGGGCCACCAGGCCGGCCAGCTCCTCCGCGGTGAACACGGTCTTCACCGCGTCCGCCGCCTCGATCCGCCACAGCCGCAACACCTGCCGCGACGCCCACTTCATCGCGACCAGCAGCGGCTTGGTCGCCACGCAGAACGCCAGCATCGGCGGGCCCAGCCACAGCACGCTCGCCTCGGGACCGGCCAGGGTGATGTTCTTCGGCACCATCTCGCCGATCACCGTGTGCAGGAAGACCACGATCAGCAGCGCGATCACGAACGCGGTGGGGTGCAGCATGTTCTGCGGCATGCCGAGCGCGTGGAACGGCCGCTCGATGAAGTGCGCCAGCGCCGGCTCCGCGATCGCACCCAGCGCCAGCGAGCACAGCGTGATGCCGAGCTGCGCGCCAGCGATCATCAGCGGGATCTGGTTCATCGCCGACAGCGCCCAGGCCGCGGGCCGCGACGTCTGCGCCTTCGGCTCGATGACGGTGCGCCGGGAGGCGATCAGCGCGAACTCCGCGCCGACGAAGAACGCGTTGCCCAGCAGCAGGCCGACGGTGATCAGCAGGTCAGTCATCGTCGTCGCCCGCCAGCCGCACCAGCCGCACCTGCTCCACCCGGTGCCGGTCCATCTCCACCACCGTGAACTCCCAGTCGTTGGCCAGCACCGTGTCGCCGACCCCCGGGATCCGGCCCAGCTGCGCCATCAGGTAGCCGGCGAGCGTCTCGTACGGCCCCACGGGCAGCCGGAAGCCGGTCTGCTCGTCCAGCTCGTCCTCGCGCAGCATGCCGTCCACGAGCCAGGTGCGCACCCCGCCCGGCACGGTCACCTCGACCGAGCCGGACTCCTCCTCCTCGGCCGTGTCGTGCTCGTCGGCGATCTCCCCGACCAGCTCCTCGACCAGGTCCTCGATGGTGACCACGCCGTCGGTGCCGCCGTACTCGTCGACCACGATGGCGAAGTCGGACCGGCCCGCACGCAGCGCCGCGACCACCTTGTCCAGATCGAGCGAGCCGGGCACCAGCACCGGCTCGCGGGCCACCGCGGCGACCGTGGTCAGCGCGCGCCGGGCCGGCGGCACCGCCAGCGCGTCGTTGACCGACACGACGCCGGTCACCGTGTCCAGCGTCTGCTCGTACACCGGAAAGCGGCTGTGCCCCGTCTCCCGCACCGCCTCGAACAGCTCGGCGACGGTGGCCGAGCCGGCCAGGCCCACCACGTCGATGCGCGGCGTCATCGCCTCGGCCGCGTGCTTGTCACTGAACCGCACCGTGCGCTGCAGCAGCAACGCCGTCTCGGTCGGCAGCGCGCCCGCCTGCGCCGAGATCGCGGCCAGCAGCCCCAGCTCCTCCGGCGACCGCGCGCTGGCCAGCTCCTCCTGCGGCTCGATGCCCATCCGGCGGACCAGCCAGTTCGCCGAGTCGTTGAGCGCGTTGATCAGCACCTTCAGGGCCCGGGAGAACAGGCGCATGGGTCCCGCCGTACGCAGCGCGACCGGCATCGGCCGCGACAGCGCCGCGTTCTTCGGCACCAGCTCACCGAAGAGCATGGAGAACAGGGTCGCGATGCCCAGCGAGACCACGTGGCTGAAGCCCGCGGACAGGCCCATCGGCTCGACCAGCGGCCGCAGCGCGGGCTCGGCGAGGTAACCGGTCAGCAGCGCGGTCAGCGTGATGCCCAGCTGCGCGCCGGACAGCTGGAACGACAGCTCGCGCAGCGCCCGGCGCACCGTCCGCGCGGGGCGCTCACCCCGCTCCGCCCGCGCGTCGATCTCCGCCCGGTCCACCGTGACGAGCGCGAACTCCGCCGCCACGAAGAACGCCGTGCCGAGGGTGAGCAAGACGAACAGCAGGATGTACAGGAACTCAGACAGCACGTCGATGACCAGATCACCTCAGCGCGAGATTCTACTGTGACACGGCGCCCGCTCCGCGGGCGCGGCGCTCGGCCCTGTCACGGCGCCCGCCTCCGCGGGCGCGGCGCTCGGCCTCTCAGCCGGTCGCACCCGCGCGTCGCTGCATCGCTGCGCGATGTCACGCTCCTTTACGGGTGCGACCGGCGGCCGAGCGCGGGTGTTGCGCTCGGCCGGGCCGTTCCGCCTCTGGTGTGTCAGGCCGCGGGGGTGGGTTTGACGGAGCGGAGCAGGACGGTGGCGACGTCGATGACCTCGACCTCTTCCTGTCCCTTGCTGCGGACGCCGTCGGTGATCATGGTGGAGCAGAAGGGGCAGCCCACGGCGATGGTCTTCGCGCCGGTGGCCAGGGCCTCCTCGGTGCGCTCGACGTTGATCCGCTTGCCGATGCGCTCCTCCATCCACATGCGCGCGCCGCCGGCGCCGCAGCAGAACGAGCGCTCCTCGCGCCGGCCCATCTCCAGGATCCCGGTGCCGGACCCGGCGGACGTGGTCGCGCCGGCGCCGATCGCCGCGCCCAGCACCTCGCGGGGCGGGGTGAACACGCGGTTGTGCCGCCCGAGGTAGCACGGGTCGTGGTAGGTCAGGCCGCCGTCGACGGGCGCGACCGGGGTGAGCTTGCCGATCTTGACGAGGTGGGCCAGCAGCTCGGTGTGGTGCACGACCTCGACCTCGAGACCCAGCTCCTTGTACTCGTTGCCGAGGGTGTTGAAGCAGTGCGGGCAGGTCGCGACGATCTTCAGCGCGCCCGTCTCCTTGATGGTCTCGACGTTCTGCTGCGCCAGCATCTGGTACACGAACTCGTTGCCGATCCGCCGCGCCGGGTCGCCGGTGCAGGTCTCGTTGTTGCCGAGGATCGCGAACTTGACGCCCGCCTCGTTGAGCAGGGTCGCCACCGCGCGGGTGGTCTTCTTGGCCTTGTCCTCGAACGCGCCGGCGCAGCCGACCCAGAACAGGTACTCGAACTCCTCGACCTCACCCACGCGCGGGACCGCGAAGTCCAGGCCCTTGGTCCAGTCCTCGCGGGTGTTCGGGGGCGCGCCCCACGGGTTGCCCTTGTTCTCCAGGTTGCGCAGCATCGCGCCGGCCTCCGACGGGAAGCTCGACTCGATCATCACCTGGTAGCGGCGCATGTCGACGATGTGGTCGACGTGCTCGATGTCGACCGGGCACTGCTCCACGCAGGCGCCGCAGGTGGTGCACGCCCACAGCGCGTCGGGGTCGATCACGCCCAGCTCCGCGGCGCCGCCGATCAGCGGCCGCTCCGCCTCGGCCAGTGCCAGGGCGTTGACCTGCGACAGCTGCTCAGGGGTGCCCTTCTCGTCCCCGGACAGGTCCTTGCCGCCGCCCGCGAGCAGGTAGGGGGCCTTGGCGTACGCGTGGTCGCGCAGCGACAGCACGATCAGCTTCGGCGACAGCGGCTTGCCGGTGTTCCACGCCGGGCACTGCGACTGGCAGCGGCCGCACTCGGTGCAGGTCGAGAAGTCGAGCAGGCCCTTCCACCCGAAGTGCTCGACCTGGGACACGCCGAACGTGTCCTTCTCCGGGTCGGCCTCCTCGAGGTCGATCGGGGCGCCGTTGGAGGTCATCGGCTTGAGCGCGCCCAGCGCGGGGGCGCCGTCGGCGTTGCGCTTGAACCAGATGTTGGGGAAGGCCAGGAAGCGGTGCCAGGCCACACCCATGGTCACGTTGAGGCCGATGGTGATGGCCCAGGTCATGGAGACCACGATCTTGACGAGGGCGGTGATCGTGATCGCGTTCAGCGACGCGGGCAGCACCTCGCCCAGCGCGTGCGACAGCGGGGTGGCCCACGCCGGGTGGTGGAACAGCCCGTTCGCGACCTTGAAGCCGCGGATCAGGAAACCGAGCACCAGGACCGCGAGGATCACGTACTCGACGAAGTAGGCCTGCCACATCGTGGAGCCCGCGAAACGGGAGTTGGACGTGCGCGAGGGCCGCTGGCGCAGGCGGATGGCGATCAGGACGATGATCGCCGGGATGCCGAGGATGCCGATCCACTCGGTGACGAACGCGAACACGTCCCAGCCGCCGACGATCGGCAGCTCCCACGCCGGGTTGACCACCTCGAGGTACGCGCCCGCGACCAGCGTCGACAGCACGATGAAGCCGATCATCACGAACCAGTGCGCCGCGCCGACGACCGACCACTTGAGCATGCGGGTGTGCCCGAAGGTCTCCCGCAGCATGGTCTTCCAGCGGGTGCCGCGGTCGTTGGAGCGCGTCGGGTCGGGCTGGCCCAGCCGGATCACCGCGAGCATCTGCCGCACCGCCCGTACGACCAGCACCACCGCGACCGCCGTCATGGCGAACGCGATGACCGTACTGACGATCTGAACGACGCCCATACCCACGCCTCCCTGCGTCGGAACAGCCCTGTGTATACGTCCCTCCGGAGCTTACGCCCTAGTTACCGTTCAGTAATGTGAGGGTTCGCACAGGCTGCCCATCACCCTAGGTCAGCGGGCACGCCGACGGGCGCGGACGGCTCCGGACAGCATTCGAGGTCGCGGCATCGCATGAACGGCCGCGACCTCGAACGCGAGCTATCGTGGACGGCTCGGAGCGGCCTAACGCCACTTCGAGAGCAGGCCCAGCGCGCCGACCATGGCGCCGAAGCCGACAGCGAGGTTCCAGTAGCCCCATCCGGCCACGGGATACTCCGTGGAGGACAGGTAGTAAACGACCAGCCACGCGATGCCGAAAACGATCAGGCTGACGGCGGTGACCGGCAGCCACATCGGGCTCGGCTTCTTCTCCGCGGCGGTCGCGTTGGGCAACACGTCCGTCGGCGGCGTGTAGATCTTCTTCTTGCGGACCTGCGACTTCGGCACGGTTGTCTCCTGGAGGGGCCCTGCCCACACCGGTCGATGACCTCGGGCATGGGCCTGAATAATGTTCGACAGATAGCGTAGTCAGGTCAGCGCGTTTTGGCACGGAGGGGGAGTGGTGGAATACACATCCGGCGCCTCGTCATGGCGCAAGGCCGTGCTCCGGGCCGGGCGCGCGTTCGGCCGGCTCCCCGGCAAGCGCCGCAGCGGCTGGACCCTCGGCGTGCCCCTGATCGCGGCCACGGCCGGCCTGCTGTTCACCATGAGCGCCACCACCTCGGCGGGCACCTCGCTGCGCGAGGACCAGAGCGTCGAGCTCAGCGAGCTGATCGGCAAGAAGGAAGACGAGACGCAGGCCGCCCGGATCCGGGTGGATCAGCTGCGCAACGAGATCGACGGGCTGACCGACGCGATGGCCGTCGGGGACACCCCGGTCGCCCAGGAGCACGCCCGCGGCGAGGGATACCTGGCCGCCGCCGGGCTGACCGCGGTGCACGGCCGGGGCCTGACCGTCCGCATGGACGACGCGCCCAACAGCAACGACGACGACCTCGCCCCCGGCACCGCCACGCAGGACGACCTGGTGGTGCACCAGCAGGACGTGCAGGCCGTGGTGAACGCGCTCTGGGCGGGCGGCGCCGAGGCCATGACGATCATGGGCGTACGCGTCATCACCACCACCGCCGTGCAGTGCGTCGGCAACACGCTGCTGCTCGACGGCAAGCGTTACTCTCCACCGTTCGTGATCTCGGCGATCGGCGACCCGGCCCGGCTGCAGGCGGCGCTCGACGCCTCCGCGGGGGTGCAGGCCTTCCGCGACGCTGTACGCGACTACGGCCTGGGTTATAGCGTCACCCGCGAGGCGGACATCCAGGCACCCGCCTACCAGGGGTCGGTGCTGCTGCGCCATGCTTCGGTCCCGCGCTGACACGACCCGGAGAGCGACATGAGCAGGCACAGGGCGCCGGATTCCGCGGACGACGACCAGACGACCGTGTTCCCCCGGGTGACCGACGAACCCGTGGCGGCCGACCCGGCCGCGGCGGACTCCTCGATCACGAGCGTGCTGCCCGTGGTGCCCGCCGACGCGACCACCGTGCTGCCGGCGATCTCCACCCCGCCCGCGCCGGCGCCGCGCCCGGCCCCGCCGAGCCCTGCTCCCCGCGCCGCGGCGCCGCGCCCGGCCGCACCGGCGGGCCCCGGCACGCCGGTGAGCCCGGCGCCGGACCCCTCCCCCGGCACGCCGGTGAGCCCGGCCCCGCAGGCCGCTGCCGCGCCGGTGAGCCGGGCCGAGGCGGACGACGCGACCACGCATCTGCCCCGGATCTCGGACGACACCACCCAGCTCCCGCGGATCGCCAAGCCCGCGCCCGCCGTGGCGACCGGCCGGGCGACCGCCACCGACGAGACCGGGCTGCTCGGCGCGATCCCGCCCACCCCGCCGCCGTCGGCGGACGAGCCCAAGCCCGCGCCGAAGCCGCGCTGGGCCGCCGAGCCCCCGCCCCCGCCGGTCAAGGCGATCCGGGCCGGCGACAAGAACTACCGCAGCATCCACGCGGAGTACACCCGGACCACGGTGGGCTCGGTGGTGCGCACGACGCTGCGCGGCACCGGCGAGCTCATGATCACGTTCGGCCTGGTCATCCTGCTGTTCGCCGCCTACGAGGTGTGGGGCAAGACGGCCATCGTCGACGCCCACCAGAGCGAGCTCGAACAGCAGCTCAACTGGGGTGAGCCCACCGTCGGCGGGCCGACGCCCACGCCGAGCCCGTCGGCCGCCGGCAAGCCCAAGCCGCCGCCCGCCGGGCAGCCGGTCGCCAAGCTCTGGATCCCCAAGCTGGACAAGCACTGGGTGGTGGTGCAGGGCGTGACGCAGAAGGACATCCGGTACGCGCCCGGCCACTACCCCACCAGCGCGATGCCGGGCCAGCAGGGCAACTTCTCCGTGGCCGGGCACCGCAACCGGGCCACGTTCTGGGACCTGGACAAGCTCCACGGCGGCGACAAGATCGTGGTGGAGACCCCGGACATGTTCTACGTGTACGAGGTGGTCAAGCAGCGCATCGTGCTGCCGTCCGCAGTCGAGGTGGTGCGGCCGGTGCCGCCGACCATGACCGCTGGCAAGCTGCTCACGCTGACCACCTGCAACCCGAAGTTCGACAACTACCAGCGTCTGATCATCCATGGGACGCTCGTGCACGAGCAGCCGCGCTCCGCCGGGCCGCCCGCCGAGCTGGCAGGAGCCGCCTGATGTACGCGTGGATCTGGCGGAAGCTGCCCTTCGGCCTCGGCGGCAAGATCGGCGGCTCCCTGGTGCTGCTCGGCATCGCGGGCGCGCTGCTGTGGTACGTGATCTTTCCGTGGGCGGAGCCGCTGCTCCCCTTCGACGATGTCCAGGTCGGCGACCCCGACAGCGGATACTCGCAGCTGGAGGACCCGTTCGAGATGCCCGGAGCACCCTCCGGGGACCCCGGCGACGGTCATGACATCCCGTACGACACCGGGGTCACCCCGGCACCGTCCAGCTCGAGCTAGCAGGTGAGGGCCATGCGCGTTCTCGTGATCGACAACTACGACTCGTTCGTCTACAACCTCGTGCAGTACCTCGGCCAGCTCGGGGTGGAGTGCGAGGTCCGGCGCAACGACGAGATCAGCGTCGCCGACGTGGGCCGGCTCGGCGCCGACGGCGTGCTGCTGTCCCCCGGTCCGGGCGCGCCCGAGTCGGCCGGCATCTGCCTCGACGTCATCGCCGAGTACGCCGGCAAGCTCCCGCTGTTCGGGGTGTGCCTGGGCCACCAGGCCATCGGGCAGGCCTTCGGCGCCACCGTGACCCGCGCGCCGGAGCTGCTGCACGGCAAGACGTCGCAGGTCACGCACACCGGAGCGGGTGTGCTGGCGGGCCTGCCGGACCCGTTCACCGCGACCCGCTACCACTCCCTCGCCGTCGTCGAGGACACCCTGCCCGCCGAGATCGAGGTGACGGGGCGTACCGCGTCGGGTGTGGTGATGGCGATGCGGCACCGCACCCTGCCGATCGAGGGCGTGCAGTTCCACCCGGAGTCGGTGCTCACCCAGGGCGGCCACCTGATGCTGGCGAACTGGCTGGCCGCCTGCGGCCACCCTGCGGCGCTGGACCGCGCCCCGGCCCTGGCCGACGAGGTCGAGCAGCGCCGACTGGCGGCCTTCCCGGCCTGAGCCCCGCACCCGCGCCGACAACCGAAACGGCGCCCACCCCCGAACGGGATGGGCGCCGTTTCCGTGTTCATGCGGTCACGGAGTGGGGGTGACGCTCGGCGACGGCGGCGGCTCCACCTCCGGTGCCGTGAAGACGACGATCGTGATCTTGGAACCGGCCGTCTTCAGGGTGCCTTCCTGCGGGTCCTGGCTCTTGACCGTGCCCACCCGGTCCGGGTCGGGGCTCGCCTCGCCCTTGCGGATGACGGCCTCGAAGCCTGCGGCCTCGATCGCCGCGACCGCCGCCTCCTGCGACTTGCCGACGACACCCGGCACCGGCTTCTGATTGCCCTTGGAGACCGTCACCACGACGGTGGTGCCCTCCTCCACCGACGTGCCCTGCGGCGGGTTGGTGGACAGGACGATGCCCGCACCCTTGTCGCTGTCCTGTTCGACGATCTTGGCGACGAGATTGCGTTCCTTGAGCAGTTGCTCCGCGGTATCCCGGGGGCTGCCCACCAAAGGCGGCACCTGGGCCGTCGGCTTGCCGTTGCAGATCTGGTAGACGACCTCGGACTTCTCCGCGACCTCTTTGCCCTGCTCCGGGTCCTGCCGGAAGACGGTGTTCATCTTGCAGTCGGAGTTCTGCACCGGCTCGCCGATCTTCGGCGTCAGCCCGGCCCGGGTCAGCAGCGCCTCGGCCTCGGTCTTCGTCTTGCCCATCAGGTTGGGGACCGGGACGTCCTTGGGCTGGTTGGCCAGGATGAGCCCGGCCGTCAGCGCCACCACGGCCAGCACGCCGAGTGCGGTCAGGGTCGCGATGACCCAGCCGGAGGCACGGCGGCGGCGGGCGTCGCCCACCCGGGCGGGCGCGTTGCGGTTGGTGCCGGTGCGCGTCGGCGCCGACATCGGGATCGTCTGCTCCTCGCGCAGCACCGGGGTCGCCATGACCGGGCGGCCCGCGGCAGCGCGCAGCAGGTCGGCCCGCATCTCACCGGCCGACTGGTAGCGGTTGGCGGGGTTCTTCGACAGCGCCTTGAGCACGACCGCGTCGACGTCGGGGGTGACATCGTGGTTGGACTCGCTGGGCGCCGGCGGCTCCTCCCGCACGTGCTGGTAGGCGACGGCCACCGGGGAGTCGCCGACGAACGGCGGGTGCCCGCAGAGCAGCTCGAAGAGCACGCAGCCGGCTGCGTACACGTCGGAGCGGGCGTCCACGGCCTCGCCGCGCGCCTGCTCCGGGGAGAGGTACTGCGCGGTGCCGATGACGGCCGAGGTCTGCGTCATGGTGGTCGCGCCGGATGCCAGGGCCCGCGCGATGCCGAAGTCCATGACCTTGACCTGGGCGTTCGGCGTGAACATGACGTTGCCGGGCTTGATGTCCCGGTGGATGATCCCGTGCCGGTGGCTGAACTCCAGGGCGGCGCAGATGTCGGCGGTGATCTCCAGAGCGCGGCGCGGCATCAGCCTGCCCTCGGCGGCCAGCACCTCCTTGAGGGTGCGGCCCGCCACGAACTCCATGACGATGTACGGCAGCACCTCACCGGAGGGCGCACGCTCCTCGCCGGTGTCGTAGACCGCGACGATCGCCGGGTGGTTCAGCGCGGCGGCGTTCTGCGCCTCACGGCGGAACCGCATCTGGAAGGTGGCGTCGCGAGCGAGGTCGGTGCGCAGCATCTTGATCGCGACGTCGCGCCCGAGACGCAGGTCGCGCCCCCGGTGCACCTCGGCCATGCCGCCGTAGCCGAGCAACTCGCCGACTTGATACCTGCCACCCAGCAGGCGGGCCTGCGCGTTCATCGCGTACGTCGTCCTTCGGTCATCTGGTCCATGCTCACGTGGTCCGCCCCGTTCAGCCACCCGGCGGCCGAAAGTGTGACGCGTTCGGAATGTGCCGGGAGTCCTCGGTTGTCTTCGTTCTTCTTGCGGACCACGTAGCCGGCGAACGCGGCCAGCGCGAGCACTGCCAGCATCCCGAGGACCACCAGGATCACGGTCAGCGCGGTCCGCCCGCCGCCACCGCCGGACGGGGTGGGCTGAGGCCCGTACGGTACCCCGCGGACCGGGGTGAGCGGGGCAGGCGCAGCCGGGACCGGGGCAGATCCTCGCTGGTAGCCCCCGTTGGGGCGAACCGGGGCGGGCTGCACCGGGCTCAGCGGGCGCGACGGCACCGGCGAGACGGGCGTGGCCGAGACCGGGCTGGGCGACACCGGCTGCACGGGCAGCGTCGGCCCGCTGCCGTGGGTCAGCGCACCGGCGGCCTGGCGGGCGGCGTTGGCGAACGCGGCCGCCGACGGCCAGCGGCTCGCCGGGCTCTTGGCCATTGCGCGCTCGACGATCTGGCGCACCACCGGCGGGATGTCGCTCGGCATCGGCTTGGGAGTGCCGGTGACGTGCTTCATCGCGATCTCGAGCGGGGTGTCGCCCTCGTACGGCCGGTGCCCGGTGAGGCACTGGTACGCCACGACGCCCAGCGAGTACACGTCGGAGGTGGCCGAGGCGCCCTCGCCGGAGGCCTGCTCCGGGGCGAGGTACGAGGCGGTGCCCATGACCGCGCCGGTGGCCGTGAGCTGGCTCGCCGCGGCGGACCGCGCGATGCCGAAGTCGGTCAGCACGAGCGTGCCGTTGGGGCGCACCAGCAGGTTGCCCGGCTTCACGTCGCGGTGCACGATGCCCTTGTCGTGCGCGGCCTGCAGCGCGTCGGCGGCCTGCGCGATCAGGAGCATGGTACGGGCGGGGGTGAGCCGGCCGACCTTGTTCAGCGTGCGCGAGAGCGGGTCGCCCTCGATCAACTCCATGATCAGGTACGCCAGGTGGGCGTCGTTGCCGAAGTCGTAGATGCGGACCACGCCGGGGTGGTTGACGCCGGCCATCGTCTTGGCCTCCGCGTGGAAGCGCTTGACGAAGCCCGGCTCCTCCAGCAGGGCGGGCAGCATGACCTTGATGGCGACGATCCGGTCGAGCACCTCGTCGGTGCCCTTCCACACGTCGCCCATGCCACCGGACGCGATGCGCTCGTCGATGCGGTAACGCCCGTTCAGCGTGGTGCCAGGGGAGACCATCACTTGCCACCCTTGTCCTTGATCACGCCTTGCATGACCAGTCCAGCGATACGGGCGGCTTCACCGCTGCCGCCCTTTCCGGCATCATCCAGGATGACCGCAACCGCGGCGACCGGGCGACCGTCCTTCATCGCGAACCCGATGAACCAGCCGTCCGAGCCGGCCTGGGCCTCCTCGTCGGCGGTGCCGGTGCCGGTCTTGCCGCCGACCACGTAGCCGTCGATCTGCGCGTTCCGGCCGGTGCCGTTCTCCACGACGCTGATCATCATCTCGCGCAGCTGCGCGGCCGCGCCCGAGGTGCACGTCGTACGCAGCTGCTTGGGCGCCGCCGCGTAGAGGCCCGTGGTCAGGTCCGGCCCCACCAGGCGCTCGACCAGGTACGGCCGCATCTGCGAGCAGTCGTTGGCGATCGACGCGGCGACCATCGCGTTCTGCAGCGGGGTCACCCGGACCTCGTTGAGGCCGATCGACGAGATCGCGATGTTCGGCTTGTCGTCGCCGCCCGAGCTGGTGGTCAGCGGGCCGAGCACGCTCTCCGGCACCCGGGTGCCCCGGTCCGGCGCGGACAGGTTGCCGACGCGCAGGTCGTCGTCGTAGAAGCCGAACCGCCGCGCCGTGTCGTTGAGCCGCTGCGAGCCCAGCTCCACGCCCAGGCGCGCGTACGCCGTGTTGCAGGAGACGGTCAGCGCCTCCTTCAGCGTGATCTGGTCGTCGGGGCAGGTCCCCGAGGTCGCGTTGCGGATCACGTGGGTGGTGCCGGGCGCCTGGTAGCTCGGGCCCGCCTTCAGGGGCGTGTCCGGGTTGCTGCCCGCCTCCAGCGCCGCCGCCGACACCAGCACCTTGAACGTGGACGCCGGCGGGTAGGTCTCCTGTAGGGCCCGGTTCAGCAGCGGGTTGCCGGCCTGGCCCTCCAGCCGCTTGTACGCCGCCTCGGCCTTGCCGGTGTCGTGGGCGACCAGCGGGTTCGGGTCGAAGCTCGGGAACGAGGTCATCGCCAGGATCCCGCCGGTGTTCGGGTCCAGCGCGATCACCGCGCCGGACTTGGCGCCCTTCTTGTTGTTGACGAGCTCCTTGTACGCCGTGTCCTGCGCGGTCTTCGACAGCGTCAGGGTGACGTTGCCGCCCGCCGTGTAGGACCCGGTGAAGATGTCGCGCAGCCGGTCCGCGAACAGCTTGTCCGAGCTGCCGGACAGGAAGTCGTTCTCCAGCTGCTCGATGCCGGTGGCCGTGCCGTTGACCGGCTTGTAGCCGACGACGTGCGCGTACGCCGCGCCGTTGGGGTAGCTGCGCAGGTACTTCAGGTTGCCCTTGGTGGCCTCGGAGAGCGCGATCGGCTTGCCGCCGGGGTTGCTCACCATGATGTAGCCGCGCTGGCGGTTGTACTCGTCGATCTGCACGCGGTCGTTGTACTGGCTGGTCCGGTAGTCGTTGCCCTTGTACGCCTGCACCCAGTTCAGGTTGGCGAAGAGCAGACCGAACAGCACCATGACGACGACACCTACGCGGCGCAGCGGGGCGTTCACCGGCGGACACCTCCCGTCGACGCGGGGGTGCGCGCCGCATCAGAGATCCGCAGCAGCAGCGCCACCAGCAGCCAGTTGGCCACCAGCGACGAGCCGCCCGCGGAAAGGAACGGCGTGGTCTGGCCGGTGAGCGGGATCAGCTTGCTGATGCCACCGATGATCACGAAGACCTGCAGGGCGAGCGTGAAGGCGAGGCCACCGGCCAGCAGCTTGCCGAAGGAGTCCCGCACGGCCAGCGCCGCGCGCAGGCCCCGGGAGACCACCAGCAGGTAGAGCGCCAGCAGCGCGGTGAGGCCGAACAGGCCGATCTCCTCGCCCATGCCGGCGAAGATGAAGTCGTTGCGCACCTCGGGCACCTCGAGCGGGCTGCCCGCGCCGGGGCCGGTGCCGAACATGCCGCCGGTGCCCAGGCCGAGCAGCGACTGCACGAGCTGGTAGCCGCGGTCGTACGGCTCGGCGAACGGGTCGAGCCAGATGTCGACGCGCTGGCCGAAGTTGGTGAACGGGCCGCCGACGATGCCGGCCAGCACGTACGCCAGCACCGCGCCGCCGAAGAAGAGGATCAGACCGATGATCAGCCAGCTGACCCGCTCGGTGGCCACGTACAGGGTGACCACGAACATGCCGAAGTACAGCAGCGAGGTGCCCAGGTCCTTCTCGAAGACGAGGACCAGCAGGCTCATCGCCCAGACCACGATGACCGGGCCCAGGTCGCGCCCGCGCGGGAAGTCGATGCCGAGGAAGCGGCGGCTGGCCAGCGCCAGCACCTCGCGCTTGCGGACCAGGTAGTACGCGAAGAACGCCAGCAGCATCAGCTTGGCGAACTCACCGGGCTGGATGGCGAAGAAGCTGCCGAACCGGATCCACAGCTTGGCGCCGTTGACCTCGGACACGCTGCCGGGCAGCACCGCGGGCAGCAGCACCAGCACGATGCCGCCGAAGCCCAGCGTCCAGGCGAACTTGGAGATCTCGCGGTGGTCGCGCACCACCCACAGCAGGGCGCCCGCGCCGGTCACCGCGATCAGCGTCCACAGCAGCTGCTTGCCGCCGTCACCGGCGAAGATGGCCAGCTCCGGGCGGGCGTCGGCGTCGGCGCGGCCCAGGTCGAGGCGGCGCAGGAACGCCACCCCGAGCCCGTTGAGCAGCGCCACCACCGGCATCAGCACCGGATCGGCGAACGGCGCCTTGAGCCGGATGACCACGTGCAGGGCCAGGAACACGGCGGTGAGCACACCCGCCGGATACCAGAAGTCCATCGTGACCGTGTCGAGCATGTTCGCCTCGACCGCCGCCAGGTATCCGGCGACCATGGCCATGCCGAGCAGCAGCAGCCACAGCTCGGTGCGGCGCACCGGGCGTGCGGCCGGATCCAGGCGGAACGACAGCGACGGCTTGGCCGCCGCGGGCGTCTCCGGGACGGCCGCGGCTGCCGCGGGAGGGGCGGTATGGGGGGTGGTCACGACGTCCTCAAGCTCAATTCGACCGGCAGGGCACCGGACTCGGCACCACCGGTTCGCTGGGCGGGCTGCTCGCCGCGGCGGGCGCCGGAGTGGCGCTCGGCGTGACGGCAGGCGACGGGCTCGGCGACGGCGAGGGGTCGGCCGACGGCGGGCAGCTGGGCAGCATGTTCTGGTTGCTCGGGTCGTCCCGGATCAGGTTCTGCAACCGGGTGAGGGCGTCGGCCTCGTCATCGGCCTGGATGCCCTTGCGGACCTGCTCCTGGGCGACCAGGGTGAGGTCGTCCAGGGTCACGTCGCTGACCTCGCGGGCCTCGGACAGGTCGAACCCGGCGATCTGGCCCGGCACGCCGCGGAACACGGCCACCTGGCCGTCCTCCGTCGCGCCTATGTAATAGCGCGACTGCGAGTAGTCCCAGGCGAACCAGACCCCGGCGCCGAGCACCGCGAGCAGGCCCACCACGAGCAGGGCGGCCCGCAGCGGGTGGCGCGTGCGCCGGGCGGCCGGCTCGGCCGGTGCCGCCGCGGGCTCCTCCACCGCCGGGCGGGGCGTGCCGGTGAGCGCGGAGGCGCGCGCGGCCGGGGTCGACTCGACCTGGGCCTCGCTGCTGTTGCCGCGGTCGCGGGCAGCGGCGCCGCCGACCACCGGAGCCTGCTCGACGATGTCCTCGTCGGTGGCGTCCGCGATGATCACGGTGATGTTGTCCGGACCGCCGCCGCGCAGCGCGAGCGCGATGAGGCGCTCGACGCAGGCCTGCGGGTCGACGTACTCCCGCAGGGTCAGCGCGATGGTGTCCGCGCTGACCACGCCGGACAGGCCGTCGGAGCAGATCAGGTAGCGGTCGCCCGGATGCACCGGCCGGACGGTGTAGTCCGGCTCGATGTCGCGACCGTCCATGGCCCGGGTCAGCAGCGAACGCTGGGGATGGCTGCTCGCCTCCTCCGCGCTGATCCGGCCCTCGTCCACCAGCATCTGGACGTACGTGTCGTCCTTGGTGATCTGGTTGAACTCGCCGTCGCGGAGCAGGTATGCCCGGGAGTCGCCGATGTGGGCCATGCCCAGTTTGGAACCGGTGAAGAGCATCGCGGTGAGCGTGGTGCCCATACCCTCCAGGTGGGGGTTGGCGTCCACGGTGTCGCGAAGCTGCTGGTTGGCGAGGTTGACGGCCGATCGCAGGGAGTCGACGATCGCGTCACCGGGGACGTCCTCGTCGAGCGGGGCCATGGCGCCGATGACGATGTTGCTGGCGACGTCACCGGCGGCCATGCCGCCCATGCCGTCGGCAACGGCGAGCAGGCGCGGCCCGGCGTAGACGGAGTCCTGGTTTCCGTCACGGATCAGGCCGCGGTCGCTGCGGGCCGCGTAGCGCAGGATGATTGTCATGGCCGTAATTCGAGGGACGTGCGGCCGATGCGAATCGGCACGCCGAGGGGTACGGGAGTAGGTCCGCTCACCTTGCTGCGGTCCAGATACGTGCCGTTGGTCGAGCCGAGGTCCTCCACCATCCACTGCCCGTCCCGGGGGACGAGCCGAGCGTGCCGGGCGGACGCGTAGTCATCGGTGATGACGAGCGTGGAGTCCTCCGCCCGGCCGATCGTGATGGGCGCCTCGCCCAGTGTGATCTTGGTGCCGGCGAGCGAGCCCGCCGTGACCACCAAGGTGTGCGCGGCCCGGCCCTTCTTTACCTTGGCCGGGCGCGCGCTGCCCCCCGCCTGCGCGGCACCCGCGACGCCGCGGGGCGCCGCGACCAGCCGGCCCGTACGGGAGCCGGCGAACAGATCCCGGCGGATGACCCCGACCACGGTGAACACGAAGATCCACAGCAGCACGAGGAACCCGAACCGGGCGGCGGTGAGAACGATTTCGGGCAAGGGGGATCAGCCGTCCACGCGGAACGTCAGGGTCGTGGTGCCGATCTGGATCATGTCGCCCGGGTTGAGGGCGACAGCCGAGACCCGCTGTCCGTTGACCATGGTGCCGTTGGTCGAACCGAGGTCGGTCAGGACCACCTGGGACCCGTCGAAGTCGAGCCGGGCGTGCCGGCGCGAGATGCCCACGTCGGGCAGGCGCAGGTTGGCCTGGTCGCCACGACCGATCGTGGTCGAGCCGATGGCGAGCGGGAACGTGCGCCCGTCGCCCGACACCAGCCGGACGTTGCGCGCGCCACCACCGCCACCACCGCCGCCGTGCGGGGGGCCCGCCTGCTGACCGCCGTACGGCGGGTACTGCGGCGGGGCCTCGTAGCTCGCCTGCGGGGCCTGGTCGGCGGTGTAGACCTCGGCGGACACCCGGAACATCCCGGTGTCCAGCCCGTCACCCCGCTCGATCTCGACGATCACGTCGCCGTAGACGGTCCAGGCCTGCTCGCCGATGAACTCGGCCTGCGACTGCGCCAGCTCCTGCGCCAGCGCGGCCGCATACGGCGCGAGCCGGCTGTGGTCGTACGGCGAGAGATCGATCACATAGCGGTTCGGCACGAGCGTGCGCCCACCAACCAGGATCGCCTTGTGAGCTTCAGCCTCCCGCTGCATGGCATTCAGGATCTCCACAGGGTGGACGACCCCCTTGAATACCTTCGCGAAGGCGCCCTCAACCAGGCCTTCCAGGCGTTTCTCGAAGCGTTGCAACACGCTCACCGGTCCTCCTCGGGTTCCGAGGACATGATGTTATCTGCCCTCCACTCCCGCGTCTTCGCCCAATACGTCCGCCGTTGCCGACGCCACGCCAGCATGACGACCATCTTGCCTCCGATTTCACTGTTGGCCAGGTGGTCGTGTTAGTGTTCTCCCCGCACCGCCCGCCGGGATAACCGGTTGGCGAGGCGAAGCAGGCATAGCGTAAGCTGTGCCAGCACGCAACGGGAGGTGACTTCCGGAGCGGGGCGCCGGGGCTGCTAAAGTTCCAGCGCAAGCCACTGGGGAAGTGGCGGAATGGCAGACGCGCACGGTTCAGGTCCGTGTGCCCGAAAGGGCGTGGGGGTTCAACTCCCCCCTTCCCCACCAGCAAGAAGGCCTCCTTCGGGAGGCCTTCTTCGTTTTCCGGCTCCGGTCCGGGCGCGCCGCGGAGTGTCGGCCGTTTCACACAAAGATCGCTGTTTCCCGTCACAACCCAGCCCCGCAGACCCCCCGCGACACCCTCCGCGCGTCGAGAACCGCCACCTCCGGCCGAACCCCGCCGCGGGTGCCCCCGGAACGGCGACTCGGAAGCGAAGATCGCGAGTTTGGGTCAGAAGGTGTGGTCTGGCTCCACTTTCTGACCAGAACCAGCGATCTTGCACCGTGGAGCCGCAGCCCGGCCGAGCCACCCGACCCGAGCGGGCCGAAGGTTAGGAAGGGCACCTTCCTCTACGCCCAGCGTTAAGAAGGTGCCCTTCCTTACCTCTCTAGGGGGTGGCGAGGGCCTCGGTGGGTGAGAGGCGGGAGGCGCGGACGGCGGGGTAGAGGCCGGCCAGGCCGCCGATCACGAGGGTCGCGCCGACCCCGCCGAGCATCGCCCAGGCGGGGACCACCGTCGGCCAGCCCTGGTACGCCGCGTAGCCGCCGGTCACCGCGATGCCGAGCAGCACCCCGCCGACCCCGCCCAGCGCCGACAGCAGCAGCGACTCGGCGAGGAACTGCAGCCGCACCTGCCCTCGGGTCGCGCCGAGCGAGCGCCGCAGGCCGATCTCGGCCCGGCGTTCCAGCACCGAGATCACCATCGTGTTGGCCACTCCGACGCCGCCGACCAGCAGCGCCACCGCGCCCAGGCCGAGCAGCAGGCCGGTGAAGGCCTGGTTGGCGGCCTGCTTGGCGGCCAGCGCGTCCGACGGGCGCGACACGTCGACCTCGTTCGGGGCCTGCGGGTTCGCCGTCGCGGCCAGTACGCCGCGGACCGCGTCCACGGCGCTCTCGGCGGCCCGGGTGTAGACCGTCGTCGGATGCTCGTCGAAGTCGAGCCGCTCGGCCGCGGCCGGCCAGCCGACCAGCACCGCCGCGTTCAGCTCGGGTGCCAGCGGCACCGGTTCGAGCACGCCGACCACGGTGAAGCGCTGCCCGCCGACCATGATCTGGGTGTCCGGGCCGACCGTGCCGATGCCGAGCCGGACGGCCGTGTCCGCGCCGATGACCACGGCCGGGTAGCGCTCGGTCGCCGCGTTCAGCCAGGTGCCGGAGCGCAGCTTCGCGCCGACGGTGTCGAGCAGGTCGAGCCGGGCGGCGTACACCGCGAGGCCGTTGGTCTGCGCCGCCGGGATCCGGTCGGAGCGGTAGACCTTGACGTCGTCGACCCGTCCGATCGCCGACACCTGCTGCACCGGCGCGATCCGGTCGATCATCGCGACCGACTCCACCGGCAGCTGCGCGTCCTCGCCGAACATGGTCCGGCCCGGCGCGACCGTGAGCAGGTTGGTGCCCAGCGACTCCAGGGTGCGGTCCAGCTCGGCGCGCGACGACGACGAGATGCCGACCACGGCGATCATCGCGGCGATGCCGATGGCGATGCCGAGCGCGGACAGGAACGCCCGCACCGGCCGGGTCCGCAGCCCCACTCCCCCGACACGCAGCACGTCGCGCGGGCGCAGGCGGGCCGGGTGCAGCTTGGGCAGGGCGGGCGCGCTCATCGCGACCTCCCGGCGGTCCGCTGCGCCAAGTCTCCCGGCCCGATGTCTCCTGGCTCGACGTCTCCCGGCTCGGCGTCCCCGAGGTCGGCGTCTCCGAGGCCGGCGTCACCGAGCCGGACGTTTGCCAGCCCGACGTCTGGCAGTCCGACGTTTGCCGACGCGACGTCTCCCGGGTCGGCGCCCGGCCGGGAGGGCGCGGCCGCGGGCCGAGCGCCGGAGTCGGCGACGACCCTGCCGTCGCGCATCTGGACCTGGCGGGGCAGGCCGTCGGCGATCTCGCGGTCGTGCGTGATGATCACCACAGTGGTGCCCGCGGCGTGCAGCTCGTGCAGCAGCGCCATGATCCCGGCGCCGGACGCGGAGTCCAGGTTGCCGGTCGGCTCGTCGGCCAGCAGCAGCGGCGGCTCCCCGACGACGGCGCGGGCGATGGCGACCCGCTGCCGCTCGCCGCCGGACAGCTCGTGCGGCTCGTGGTCGAGCCGGTGGCCCAGCCCGACCCGCACCAGCGCGGCCTCGGCCCGGCGGCGGCGCTCGCCCAGCGGGTGCCCGGCGTAGAGCAGCCCGTCGGCGACGTTGTCCAGCGCGCTCACCCCGGCGGCGAGGTGGAACTGCTGGAACACGAACCCGATCCGGGCCGCCCGCAGCGCCGACAGCTGCCGGTCCGACAGGGCGGCCACGTCGTAGCCGGCGATGCGCACCGAGCCCGCGCTCGGCCGGTCCAGGGTGCCGACGATGTGCAGCATGGTGGACTTGCCGGAGCCGGACGGCCCGACGATCGCCGCCATCTCCCCCGGCGCCACCGCCAGCGACACCCCGTCCAGCGCGGTGACCCCGCCCGGGTAGACCTTGACGACCCCGTCCAGGGCGATCACCGCGGGATCCCCACGGTCATGCCCTCGCTGAGCCCGGCCCCGCTGACCTCGACCCGGCCGCCGGAGAACAGCCCGGTCTCCACCGCCAGGTAGCGGCCGGCGCCGTTCTCGACGACCTCGACGCCGTACCCGCCCTCGCGCAGCGCGACCAGCGCCGCGACCGGCACGGTGAGCACGTCGGGCCGCTCCGCCGCGGTGACGGTCACGTCGACCGCCGCCTGGTCGAACGCCGCGGCCGCCTTCTGGTCGGCCAGCGACACGATCGCCTCGATCTTCGTCTCGGCCTCGCCCTGGCCCTCCCCGGCCTCGATCACGGTGTACGCCTGCGTGATCTTCCCGGCGACGTCCCCGGCCCCCGGCAGCGCCACCCGGACCGCGGCGCCCTCCTTGGCCAGCCGCTGGTCGGCGACGTCGAGCTGCACCACGACCACGCGCACGGTGCCGGTGTACTTCAGCACGGTGCCGCCCGGCTGGGCCGGCGCGGCGGAGGTGGCCTCCAGGCTCTCCACCCGGACCTCGCCCGCGGCGAACACGACCCGGCCGAACTCGACCCGGCCGGTCTCCTTCAGTCCCAGATCCTCCTGCCACTGCTTCACGGCGCTCGCCGTGGACGAGGTGAACTCCTTGTCCACGGTGAAGCCGTCGTACCCCAGCGCCTTGAGGTTCTGCTCCAGCTGCTTCACGTCGGCGCCCTCGTCACCGACCTTGAGCTCCCGGTACGCCGGCACGGTGCCGTACATCAGCACCACCGGGCTGTTGTCGATCCTGTAGAGCGGCTTGCCGCGCCTGACCACGGCACCGGACTCCGGCAGCCAGGTCACCGTGCCGTGGAGCCGGTTGATCGCCGAGTAGGTGGGCCCGAAGCCCAGCTCGCCGTCGAGGGTCTGGGTGTCCTGCAGGGTCTGCCGGGTGACCACGGCGGTCGCGGGCGGGAGGTTCGCCGCGGCCGGCGTACCCCCGTCGTCACCGCCGAAGCCGATCGCGGCGGCGGCGGCCGCACCACCGGCGGCCAGCGCGCCGACCACCAGCAGGGCGGTCCGTGCCCCGCGCCGGCGGCGGCGCCGCGCGGGCGCGGCACCGCCGTTCACCGAGCGGACCTCGGGAAGCTGCGCCGTGTCGGTCACGATCCCACCTTGGCGGGGCCGCCCAGACCGGGCATGAACTTCTCCTGGCAGAGCTTCTGCGCCGCCTCGAAGTCCGGGTCCTCGCCGACCGACTTGTCGATCCGGATGCCGTTGCCGTCCGGGTCGGGGAAGTTGGGCACCCCGTTGTCCCGCATGCACTGGGCGAACTTGCGCATGTTCTCCTGCATCTGCGGGTCGTTGCGGGCGGGCCCGCCCTCGCCGAACGGCGAGTACTCCTTGCACGCCTCCTGCGCGGCCTCGACCTTCTCCCGGTCCACCGGGCCGTTGCCGCCGATGCGGACCCGCACCGGGCCGCCGTTGGGGTCGGGGTCGTCCATCTCGATGCCGTGCTCGCGCATGCACTGGGCGAACTTGATCCCGCGCTCCTGCTGGCTCAGGCTCGGTCCGGCGCTCGGCGCCGCCGAGGCGGCCGGGCCGCCCACGCTGGCGATGCCGTCGTCGCCGTCCTTGCCCGCGCAGCCGGCCAGCGCCAGCGCCGCGGCCAGGGGCAGCGCCAGCGCCGCACCCCGCAGCCGTCGCTTCATCACGGTGGTCTCCTTCGTCGGGCCGCCGGCCGGTCGCCGGCGGCACGGTGCCCAGTCCACGCGGGGGCGCGTTTCCCGGCCGTTTCCGCCCGCGATAACGCCGGGGAAACAACGGCCCGGGTAACTATTGGCGGGCCGGAGCCTCCGGCGGGAGGGACGAGCCGGACATGCGGGTACTCGTGGTCGAAGACGAGGCGCTGCTCGCCGACGCCATCGCGGAGTGGCTGCGTGACGACGCTCACGCCGTCGACGTGGTGTACGACGGCGACGCGGCGCTGGAACGCCTGGCCGTGAACGACTACGACGTGGTGCTGCTGGACCGCGACCTGCCCCTGGTGCACGGCGACGAGGTGTGCCGCTCGCTGGTCGGCTCGCGCTCCGAGGCGCGGGTGCTGATGCTGACCGCGGCCGCCGACGTGACCGACCGGGTGGCCGGGCTGACCCTCGGCGCCGACGACTACCTGACCAAGCCGTTCGCCTTCCCCGAGCTGGCCGCGCGGGTGCACGCGCTGGGCCGCCGCGCGCGCCCGGCCGCCGCGCCGACGCTGCAGCGGGCCGGGATCCGGCTCGACCCGGCCCGCCGGGAGGTGTTCCGCGACGGGCACTACGTGCCGCTGTCGCGCAAGGAGTTCGGCGTGCTGGCCGAGCTGCTGCGCGCGCAGGGCGCCGTGGTGTCCGCCGAGACGCTGCTGGAGAAGGTGTGGGACGAGCACGCCGACCCGTTCACCTCGGCGGTCCGGCTGACCATCCTCAAGCTGCGCCGCAAGCTGGGCGACCCGCCCGTCATCACCACCGTCGCTGGAGTGGGGTATCGGATCCCGTGAGCTTTCCCTCGTACCGCCTGAGCATCCGGGCCCGGCTCACCCTCTTCTACGGCGGGCTGTTCTTCGCCGCGGGCGTGGCCATGCTCACGATCATCTACTTCCTGATGGACCAGACGCTGCTGCAGAAGTTCACCATCCAGGGCTCGCTGCCCAGCCCGGCCGAGGCCGCCGGGATGATCGGCATGCCGGAGCCCGGTACGGCGCGGGTCCGCGTGCTGATCAACGACAACCCCGACCTCCTCTATTACATGGAGCAGCGAGCCGAGGAGATGCGCCGGACGACCATGTTTAACCTGATCAAGCTGGGCGCGGTCGCCCTGCTGGTGGTCGGTGCGCTGGCGATGGCCTTCGGCTGGATCATGGCGGGACGGCTGCTGGCGCCGCTGCACCGGGTCACCGACACGGCCCGCCGGATCGGCGCCTCGCCCGCCGCCGACCGGGGGCTGCACGAGCGCATCGCCCTGGGCGGCCCGCACGACGAGATCCGCGAGCTGGCCGACACCTTCGACGCCATGCTGGCCCGGCTCGACCACGCCTTCGACGGGCAGCGGCGGTTCGTCGCGAACGCGTCGCACGAGCTGCGTACGCCGCTGACGCTGAACCGTTCGCTGGTGGAGCTGGCGATGCACCGCAAGACGGCGAGCGAGGACGTCAAGCGCCTCGGCGAGACGTTGCTCGACATCAACGGCCGCCACGAGCGGCTCATCGACGGGCTGCTGGTGCTGGCCCGCTCGGAGAACGAGGTCGTGGAGCGGCGGCCGGTGGACCTCGCCGACATCGTCGACCACGTCGCCCTGCAGGGCACCGCCGCCGCGGACGAGGCCGGGGTGACCGTCACCGTGCAGGCCGCGCCCGCCGAGACCACCGGCGACCCGGTGCTGCTGGAGCGGGTCGCACAGAACCTGATCGGCAACGGCGTGCGGCACAACGCGCGGGGCGGCTGGGTGCGCGCGGCGACCCGCACCCGCGGCGGCCGGGCCGAGCTCGAGGTCTGGAACACCGGGCCGGTGGTGGCGCCGTACGAGGTCGACGCGCTGTTCGAGCCGTTCCGCCGGGGCAGCGAGCGCACCCGCTCCGACCAGGGTGTGGGGCTCGGCCTGTCGATCGTGCGGGCGATCGTCCGCGCCCACGGCGGCGAGGTGGCCGCCCAGCCCCGCGACGGCGGCGGCCTGGTGGTCACCGTCTCACTGCCCCGCGACTGACCCCGCGGAAGTCGGGTGCAACATTCCGGGTGGGTGGGGCGTGCCAGTGAGGAGCCGCCGACGGGCGGCTCGGGCACAGACCCTTCCCCTCACGGAGCCGCCGCATGTCACCACCTGGCACCGCTGCGCCACCCGGGTTCGCCGAGCTCTACGGCACCCACTTCGCCCGGCTGGCCACCCAGCTGTACGCGTACCTCGGCGACCACGCCGAGGCGCAGGACCTGACCCAGGAGGCGTTCTGCCGGGCGCTGGACCGCTGGCATCGCGTCAGCGGGTACGACGACCCCGTCGGCTGGGTCCGCCGCGTCGCCTGGAACCTGGCCACCAGCCGCCTGCGGCGGCGCGCGGTCGCGCTACGCCACCTCGCCCGGCAGCGGGCCGAGCACGTGGCCGGGCCCGAGCCGGACCGCGTCGCGCTGGTCGCGGCGCTGGCGAAGCTGCCCGACCGGCACCGGCTCGCGGTCGTACAGCACCACCTCGGGCACCTCTCCACCGCGGAGATCGCCGAGCAGCAGGGCGTGGCCGAGGGGACCGTGCGCTCGTGGCTGTCGCGCGGCCGGGCGGCACTCGCCACCCACTTCAGCGACGTCCGAGCGGAGAGCAGCCGTGCCTGAGCCGATGGACCAGATCTTCGCCGACTTCGCGTCGGACACCGCGGGCACCTTCCGGGCCGCCCCGGTCGAGGCCCTGACCTCGGCGGTCCGCCGGCGGCGGCGGATCAGGCACGCCGGGCTCGCTGCCCTCGCGCTGGTGGTCGTCGCCACGCCCGTGGTCGTGCTCGGCCTGGCCGGCCGGGGGCAGACCCCGCCCGTGCTCACCCCGTCCACGCCCGCGGCGGCCCGCCCTTCGGCCGGTCCCTCGGCGAGCCCGCCTCCGCCGGTGGCACCGGCGCCGCAGGTGGAGACCCGGCCGGTGCGGGTGCCCGGTGTCGCTCCGGGGTACGTGCCACGCACGGTGATCTTCACCGATGCGGCGCACGGCTGGGCGCTGCTGGAGAAGTGCGACGGCGGCTGCGACTCCGTGCCGGCGAGCACCGCCGACGGCGGCCGCACCTGGCGTAAGGTCGGCGCGGACCTCGACCTGCGCGGCAAGACGATCAACCTGTACCCGCTCGACGACCAGACCGCCGTGCTGCACCTCGTCAGGGAGAGGTTCCTACTCACCCGCGACGGCGGCGCCACGTTCTCCGCGCACCCCCTCTCCGCCCCACCGACCGAGGCCCTGCTGGCCGGCGCCCGGGCCCAGGGCCGCGAGGGATACGTGCTGCTGTGCCCGGGGGCGCTCGGCTTCGAGGACGGGGCGAGCGGCATCGAGTGCGAACAGGAGCAGCTGATCAAGATCGGCTCGGGCCCGGTGTCGCCGCAGCCGAAGCTCGGCGGTGCCCCGAACCGCCCGTCGACGGTGTATCGCGGGGCCGACGGCAGGCTCTGGCTGGTCACCTCGCTCAACGACGAGGGCCAGATCCGCCTCCAGATCAGCACGGACGACGCCCGCACCTGGCGGGAGCTGCCCGCCCCGCTGACCGGCCGGCTGCCCGGCCTGCTGCTGCCCGCCCGCGGTCCCGACGCCTGGCTGGTCGGCCAGGAGGGCGCGCTGTGGCGGCGCACCGGCGCGGCCTGGAACCCGCAGCACGGCCTGCCCGCCGAGACCCTCCCCCATCAGGTCGTGGTGCTGCGCGACGGCTCGCTGCTGCTGAGCGACCCCCGGGGCGTGTGGCACCTGCGGTACCCCACGCTCACGCTGGTGTCCGGCCTGCCCCCCATGGAGCAGCTGAGCCGGCTGCCCGACGGCACCCTGCTCGGCTCCGGGGGCGGCGCCCGCTGGCTGAGCCCGGACGAGCCCGCCGACCCCGTCACCGCCCGCCCCTGGATCAAGATCCCCCTGACCTAGGGAAAGGAAGGGCACCTTCTTAACGGTTTCCGTGGCAGAAGGTGCCCTTCTTAACGCTGCGTGTACCCTTCACCTTCGCCTCTGATGGGCACCCGACGTGCCCGGCCGGTCAGGGTAAGCTCTCCGCTGGTCGCGTTCGTCGATTGGTTACAGGGAGTATCTGGTGAGCGTTGCGCTGGTGACCGGCTCGGCCGGCCTGATCGGTTCCGAGGCGGCACGTCACTTCGCCGACCTGGGCATGCACGTCGTCGGCCTCGACAACGACATGCGCAAGTACTTCTTCGGCGAGGACGGCTCGACCGCCTGGAGCCTGGTGAACCTCACCAGCAAGCTCGGCGACTCGTACACCCACTACGACGTCGACATCCGCGACCGCGACGTGCTCAACAAGATCTTCGAGCGGTACGGCCGGGACATCTCCCTGGTGATCCACACCGCGGCCCAGCCCAGCCACGACTGGGCGGCCAAGGAGCCGTTCACCGACTTCGACGTCAACGCCGTCGGCACCCTCAACGTGCTGGAGTACACCCGCCAGCACTGCCCCGACGCCGCGTTCATCTTCTGCTCGACGAACAAGGTCTACGGCGACACCCCGAACCGCCTCCCGCTGACCGAGCAGGAGACCCGCTACGAGATCGACCCGTCGCACCAGTTCGCCAACGGCATCACCGAAGAGATGACGATCGACAACAGCCTGCACTCGATCTTCGGCGTCTCCAAGGTCGCCGCGGACGTTGCGGTGCAGGAGTACGGCCGCTACTTCGGCATGAAGACCGCCGCGTTCCGCGGCGGCACGCTGACCGGCCCCGCGCACTCCGCCGCCGAGCTGCACGGCTTCCTGGCGTACCTGATGCGCTGCGTGATGGAGGGCCGCACCTACAACCTCTTCGGTTACAAGGGCAAGATGGTGCGCGACGCGATCCACTCGCACGACGTGCTCACCGCGTTCGAGGCGTTCTTCCGCAACCCGCGCTCCGGCGAGGTCTACAACCTGGGCGGCGGCCGCTTCTCGAACACCTCCCACCTGGAGGCCTTCGCCATCGCCGAGCAGATCACCGGCAAGCAGGCTCAGGTCAACTACGTGGAGCAGAACCGGGTCGGCGACCACCAGTGGTACGTCAGCGACATGGCCAAGTTCCAGAAGCACTACCCGGACTGGAAGATGACCTACGACGTCCCGGCTATCCTCAACGAAATCTACGAGGCCAACGCCGACAAGTGGATGTAGGAACCACCTGCGCACACTCTGAGGAATGCGATGACGACGACGCCGATCACCGGCAGCAAGCGCAACGTGCTCGGCGTCTTCGTCGACGCCACCGACTACGCCGACGCGACGGAGCGCATCATCCGGGCCGCGACGGACGGACGCCCGTTCGCCGTCACCGCGCTGGCCGTGCACGGCGTGATGGAGGGTGTCGCGGACCCGGTGCTCAACGCGCAGCTCAACAGCTTCGACCTGATCACCCCGGACGGCCAGCCGGTGCGGTGGGCGCTCAACCTGCTGCACGGCGCCCGCCTCCGTGACCGGGTGTACGGCCCCGAGCTGACCCTGCGGGTGCTGGCCCGCGCCGCCGAGCAGGGCCTGCCGGTGTACCTCTACGGCTCCACCCAGCCCACGCTGGAACGGCTGATCACGGCACTGACCGAGAAGTTCCCGGCGCTGAAGATCGCGGGCAGCGAGCCGTCGAAGTTCCGCGGCGTCGCGCCCGGCGAGGCCGAGCAGATCGCGGCGCGCATCACCGGTTCCGGCGCCCGCATCGTGCTGGTCGGCCTGGGCTGCCCGCGCCAGGAGAAGTTCGTGTACGCCATGCGGCCGCACCTGGACATGCCGCTGCTCGCGGTCGGGGCGGCGTTCGACTACCACGCGGGCGGCCTGCGCAAGCCGCCGGCGTGGATGCAGCGCAACGCCCTGGAATGGCTGTGGCGCCTGGGCCTGGAGCCCCGGCGCCTGTGGCGTCGCTACCTGATCCTCAACCCGAAGTACCTGGCCCGCCTCGGCGCCCAGAAGACCCGCCTGTGGCGCGCGAACCCGAGCACCCCGGCCACGGAGTCCCCGGCGTCGTTCGCCGTCTGACGCGAAGGACCGGCCCGCAGCGCGGTCCGGTCACCGGCGGACCCGCCGACAAGTCCGCGCAGCGGACGGGCGACCGGCGGGCAGAGGCCCGCACCGCCGCGCCCGCGCAGGCGGGCGCGGCGGCCGGGGGTGAGCGGGTGGGGGGGGAGATGTGGTGCAGCACCGACCCGGGGGGGTAGTCACAACGGGTGTGGCACGACGCGGGGGGC